>NZ_CAKROJ010000069.1 GCF_934372025.1 uncultured Blautia sp. | reverse complement strand
TCATCCACATCCATAATGAAACGATATACGTCTACAAAATAATTATCTCCTTCTCCCGGATTTTCGCGTTTATAGGTAAACATATATCCACCCTCTGCTCCTCGCACATCCAGTCCGGTCTCTTCCCGTACTTCACGAAAAACTGCCTCACAGGATTCTTCTCCTGCCTGTGCCGCGCCGCCGGAAACCTCCCAGCATCCAGGCGCCCATGCCTTTGTCATAACACGCTTCGTGATCAGAAAAGTTCCGTCTGGTCTTGCAACAACACCAAGCACTGTAAGATGATATTCTCCATCTTTCAGGCACCAGTCATTGCGCTTCATGGTACGGCCTGTTGGTTTCTTGTCTTTATCATAAATATCCCAGAATTCCATTTTATCTTTCTCCTTGTCGTTAATATTTTTTGCCACTGAGGAACAAACAGTCATGATTTATAGCTTTATCATAGCATCACAAAGAAGTTATTGCAAACAGGAGTTTTTTCCTTTACACTCAATACCAGATAAGATATTACATTTGCAGGAGGTTATCCAGATGAACTTTAAATCTTTGGCAGAGCAAAATGAAACCTGGATCATTGAACAGCGACGTTATTTCCATGCGCACCCGGAGCTCTCTTTTGAAGAAGAAAATACAACTGCAGAAATTGGCAAACGACTCAGTGAAATGGGACTTACTCCACACTATTATCCGGATTATAACGGTCTGTGGGCAATGATCGAAGGCGGTCAGTCCACATCGGACAGCAAAACCGTTGCCCTCCGTGCAGACATTGATGCACTTCCGATTGAAGAACACACGGAGCTTGCCTTCTGCAGTCAGAATCACGGTGTTATGCATGCATGCGGACACGACTGTCATATTGCCATGCTGCTTGGTGGTATTCGCATGCTAATGGCACAGAAAGAACACCTGAAAGGAAATGTAAAAATTCTTTTTCAGGCTGCTGAAGAATCCTGTCATGGTGCTCAATATTATGTAGAACACGGTTTCCTGGACGATGTGGATGCTATTTATGGAACACATATCTGGGGTGATCTGGATGCTCCGTATATAAATTTTGAATCCGGTCCTCGTATGGCAAGCTGTGATAATTTCCGTATTGAAATCGAGGGTGTAGCCGCGCATGGTTCTACCCCGCATCAGGGTGTAGATGCAATTCTCACTGCCGCACATATCATCACTGAGATCCAGGCAATTGTCTCACGCATGAATGATCCACTCAATCCCCTTGTTGTTACCGTAGGTAAAATCACCGGCGGTCAGCGCTTTAACATTCTTGCCGACAAAGTCATTATGGAAGGAACCACCCGTACCCATTCTCCCGAAATGCGTAAAAAAACAGAGCCTCTGCTCCGTAGAATCGCTGAAAATACAGCTGATTCTATGGGAGCAAAGGCTACACTTACTTTCGAATATTATCCGGCTCCGATCATCAATGATCAGGAAGAACTTGTACAGATTGCAAGAAATGCCGCTTCCAGAATGTACGGTCCCGATGTTCTGAAGCCATTCCCCAAAATGATGATCAGCGAAGATTTCGCCTACTTCATGGAAAAAGTTCCGGGAGTTTTTGGTCTCGTCGGAAGCCAGAACAGGGAGCTTGGTTTTACTGCCAAAAATCACAACGATCATTACACTGTAGACGAAAGCGTCCTCAAGCGTGGTGCTGCAATGTATGCACAGTTTGCATATGATTATCTGAACGAAAAATCATGATGGATCCGAAAATATCCTCCAATAATTATTTAATTCTTTTCAGTTCATACTCTCTTGTACCAAGTCCGATTTTCTCGGCCTGATCCAGAGTTGCTTTCCATTCAATGTTCGGGTTGGAATCTTTGAAATGATCATGGTGGCAATGCCATCCCGGCTCTGCCAGATGCTCACCAAGCTGGCTGTTCTCAATTGGTGTTGCCTTCAGGCAGGCATCCGCACATGCCTGATCCAGGGCAACCGGGTCAAAGCTTGCAAACATTCCGATATCCGGAAGGATCGGCGCATCGTTTTCACCATGACAGTCACAGTTCGGACTGATATCCTGGACAAGAGCCACATGGAAATGCGGACGTCCATGACAGACTGCCTGTGCATACTCAGCCATTTTGCGGTCAAGGAGTTCATTGGCACTGCTGTTCGGATTATATACAGCATCATAACTGCAGGCTCCGATACAACGACCGCATCCTTTACATTTATCATAATCGATCACTGCTTTTTTGTTTACATAAGTGATTGCATCACTTCCGCATTCTTTTGCACAGCGACGGCATCCACGGCAGAGTTCTTCATTGATCGCCGGTTTGCCGCTTGCATGCTGCTGCATCTTTCCGGCACGGCTTCCGCATCCCATACCGATGTTTTTAAGTGCTCCGCCAAATCCGGTTGCTTCATGACCTTTAAAATGACTCAGACTGATAAAAATATCCGCATCCATAATTGCATGACCGATATATGCAGTCTTACAGTACTCGCCATTTACTACCGGAACCTCCACTTCGTCTGTTCCACGCAGGCCATCACCAATGATGATCTGACATCCAGTTGTAATACTGTTAAATCCATTTAAATTTGCACAGTTCAGATGCTCCAGCGCATTCTTTCTGCTTCCCGGATACAGCGTATTGCAGTCCGTTAAAAACGGCAGACCGCCCTGTTCCTTACAAAGATCCGCAACAACTTTTGCATAGTTCGGACGAAGAAATGCCATATTTCCAAGTTCACCAAAATGCATTTTGATCGCCACAAATTTTCCATCCATGTCAATGTCTTTGATTCCAGCCGCGATACACAGCTTTCTCAGCTTGTCCAGTTGACTTGTTCCAACAGGACAGCGAAAATCAGTAAAATATACCGTTGATTTTCCCATATTAAATGACCTCCTTATGTAACAAAAATACTTCAAATATTGTCGTAACTGTTCAGTACCCTCACAGTTACGTATTATCTTAATAGTATACTACCTGAAGTACGGTTCAAGTCAATATTTTGTTTGCAATCTTTACTTAAAAATAATTCATGGTATGATAATATCATCATCGGCAAACAGGAGGAACTCTCTCATGAATCAGAATGAAATTCATGCTCTCACAGAAAAACAGCGAGCATATTTTTACAGCAATGCGACCTTAAATATCGATACAAGAATTGATGCCCTGAAAAGACTCCGGAAATGTATCCGGAATCACGAAGAAGAAATTGCAGCTGCTCTGTCTGCTGATCTTGGAAAAAGCGATTTCGAAGGCTATATGTGTGAGACAGGCCTGGTCTTAAGTGAACTTTCCTACATGCTGAAACATATCCGCAGATTCGCAAAAGAAAAACGCGTCCATACACCGCTCGCCCAGTTCCACTCCCGCAGTTTTAGCAAACCGGGACCTTACGGAGTCGTTCTGGTCATGAGCCCATGGAACTATCCGTTTCTTCTCTCTCTCGACCCGCTCATTGATGCGATTGCAGCCGGAAATACCGTTGTCCTGAAACCAAGTGCATACTCTCCGGCTACCGGTAAGTTGATCTCAGATATGATAAGCGAATGCTTTCCACCTGAACTGGCAACTGTCGTTACCGGCGGACGCGCCGAAAACACCAGTCTGCTGGAAGAACATTTTGACTATATTTTTTTCACCGGAAGTCAGAATGTCGGTAAAGAAGTCATGAAAAAAGCTTCTGCACATCTTACTCCGGTAACACTTGAGCTCGGCGGTAAAAGCCCCTGTATCATTGATGAATCTGCAGACCTGAAGCTTGCAGCCAGAAGAGTTGTTTTCGGAAAATATCTGAACTGTGGACAGACATGCGTCGCACCGGATTATATCTGCTGTCACACTTCTGTCAGGGATGCTTTTATCAGAGAAGTCAAAAAACAGATTCAGCTTCAGTTCGGCACTCATCCTCTTGAGAATCCGAATTACGGAAAGATCATTAATAAAAAACATTTCGACAGAATCTGTACTCTGATCGACGAGCATAAAGTTATTTATGGTGGCCATACCAATACCGAACTGCTTCGTATTGAACCAACTGTCATGGATTCTGTAACTTACGATGATCCTGTTATGCAGGAAGAAATTTTCGGACCGGTTATGCCGATACTCACCTATGATTCACTTGACAAACTGATTCATAAGATCAATTCCATGCCACATCCTCTCGCACTGTATTTCTTTACACGCAACAAGACAGCTGCCCGTAAGGTCACCTCACAGTGCCAGTTTGGCGGCGGATGTATTAATGACACGGTCATTCATCTTGCCACCAGCGAAATGCCTTTTGGCGGTTTTGGCGAGAGCGGCATGGGCGGTTATCATGGCAAAGAGGGCTTTTACACCTTCTCACATAGCAAGAGTATCGTAGACAAAAAAACATGGCTGGATCTGCCAATGAGATACCAGCCATATACTAAATTTAATAATAAACTGCTCCGCTTTTTCCTGAGATAATCGTAACTGTCTGAATAATTACAGATACTCCTTACAACGTGTAACAGTCATACCGGATTGCTTTGCCATTTAAAGTATAGGAAGGTTTTCTTCCGTCGAGGAACTCACTTTTCAGCGGACGTTTCACAATGATCTTATCCGGTCCAGCTTTGATCGCCGCATCAAAAAGATCTGTTTCTTCCGAGCAGGGCGGCTCCAGTTTCTGGATCAACTGCAGTTTTTTGTTGATCAGGCTGGATTTCTGCCTTGCCGGAAACATTGGATCCAGATAGATTACATCCACCGGATCCAGAAGCTTCGCCATACATTCCACACTGTTGCCTTCGACCAGTTTCATCCTGCCTGCAATATCTTTCAGTATCGGGTGTTTCTTTGCACGGCGCAAGGCATCCTTCAGCAGTACGGCGATCACCGGATTCTGCTCATACAGAGTCACTTCATAACCCTGTGCTGCCAGCAAAAACGCATCCTCTCCCATTCCGGCAGTAGCGTCAATTGCCTTACGTCCTTCTTTTTCGGACTTTGCAGCACGCACCAGCATTTCATGCTGCAGGCGGCCATTCGTTACTCGATGAAGCATATTTTCGAAATCTCCCTGATATGTCAGTCCATATCCAGTCAGCGAAACGCCTTTGGAATTAAACAGAACCGTCAGCTGTTTTCCTGGTTTATCAATGATCTGGCACCCTGTTTTTCTTGCAAAAGATTCCGCCTGATCTCTCTGACCACCTTTCTCAATACAAACTGAAAATTTATTATTACCTGTATCTTTTATCACCTGTCTGACCTCCAATTCACAACTTCTCCAGAACTTTTCGAGCTTCACGGACATTCTCTGCATCCGTTCGCCATATTCCATATTCCGAAAACATTGGAAGTCCCATATTTACACCATCATTTCTGAATTGCATCCTACTGTCAATAACTCTTTTTCCGCTCATATGATAGGATTTTATTCCGGTGAGTGGATATAACTGACGGATGGTTTCTGCATTGACACCGCTTCCTGCCAGTATCTCGATGCGTCCTTTGCTTTTCTCCTCAAGTTCCTTCAGAAGCTTCGCACCCTGCAGGCATTCATTTTGCTGTCCCGAAGTAAGGACTGTATCGATTCCCAAAGAGACTGCCTGCTCCATGGATGCAATTGGATCCGCACACATATCAAAAGCTCTGTGAAGCGTTACGGACATGTCTCCCGCTGCCTCCACTAATTCCTTCATCTGTTCCATATTTAAGGTACCGTCCGGTTTCAGTATCCCAAATACCACACCTTCTGCTCCCATTTTTCTGAAATCTGTCACCGCGTTTTTCATAATAATAAACTCTGCCTCTGTATAGCAAAAATCTCCAAAACGCGGGCGGATCATCACATGGAGTCCGATATCTGAACGCTTTCTTATCTCTTCAAACAGCCAAGGGGCCGGAGTCGTTCCTCCAATGATCAGATCCCCGCAAAGTTCCAGTCTGTCTGCGCCTCCCTTGACTGCTTCCATTGCAGATTCCACAGAATCCACACATACTTCCAAAGTATATTCTTTCATTTTAAAATCCCTCTAATATATACAATACTTTTACTTACTCCTGACATAAATCTGTACAGGCAGTTCCCATAAAAGTATACCATATATCTCTGATAATCAGGGGGATTTTCTCTGATTTGTGGAAAATTATGTCATTCCTGGTTTTTACTTCTGTTTATATGAATCTGCTTTCCCTTTTTCTCCAGAATCCCCTCTTCTTCAAGACTTTTCAGTTCTCTTGTCATGGCACTTCTGTCTACACTCAGATACTGCGCCAATGCTGTATAGGACATTGGAAGTGTAAGATCGCTGCTCTGCTTTTCTGCTGAAAGCGCATTCAGGTAAGACAAAAGTTTCTTGCGGGTACTTGATCTCGAAAGCATATAGATACGTTCCGTCTGCTGTCCTGACTGAACAGCAATGAGCTGAAACAGATTGCTGACCATCTGACTGTGATGATGGCATGCCTGTTCACAACGCTTTATCACATGTTCATAATCTATAAACATCACCCTTGTCTCTTCTGCAGCACTGACATAATAATGCTGTGCATCTGTTGGAAGAAGAAACGGCTCACCAAAAACAGCATCTTTGTTCAGTTCATCGATCATATCCTGATTTCCCTCAGCATCACAACAGTAGAGAACCGCTCTTCCATAAAGGATCACCCCGATTTTTTTCATGGAACTGGAATATTCCATAATTATCTCACCATTTTTGAATGTCACTTCTTTTGCATGAAAACAGACGCGCATTCTTTCCTGTTCTTCGGGCAGAATATCTGTAAAAAGTGTAATATGTTCCATCGTTTTTCACCCCGCTTTTCCTGATTATAACATATATTTTTGCAGGAAGGCCTGTTTTTGTGACTTTTGCAACAGATTTTTTCCATTTATTCTGTTATACTTTTAACAAAATTACAGATAAGAACTTCTCAAATAAATAATATTATGAATTGGAGGACACACACTATGAAGATTACAGATACTATCAAATATGTCGGTGTTAATGATCACCAGATTGATCTTTTTGAAGGTCAGTACAAAGTTCCTAACGGCATGTCCTATAACTCTTATGTGATCCTTGATGAAAAAATCGCTGTTATGGATACAGTAGATGCCAACTTTACGCATGAATGGCTGGATAACATTCAGCAGGTTCTGGCCGACCGCAGACCGGATTATCTCATCGTTCAGCATATGGAACCGGACCATGCCGCAAATGTTGCAAACTTCCTCAAAGTATATCCTGACACAACTGTCGTTTCCAATGTAAAAGCTTTTAATATGATCCAGAACTTCTTTGATCTTGACCTCACCGGCCGCAAAATCGAAGTAGAAAACGGTGGAACACTTTCTCTCGGCTATCATCAGCTCACCTTTGTTTTTGCTCCGATGGTACACTGGCCGGAAGTTATGGTCACTTATGACAGCACAGAAAAAGTTCTTTTTTCTGCTGATGGATTCGGCAAATTCGGTGCACTCGATGCCGAGGAACCGTGGGATGATGAAGCAAGACGTTACTTTATCGGTATTGTAGGAAAATACGGCAAACAGGTGCAGAATCTTCTTAAAATCGCTGCCACTCTTGATATCCAGAAGATCTGTCCGCTTCACGGACCGGTTCTTACTGAGGATCTTGGACATTATATCGGACTCTATGATACCTGGTCTTCCTATACACCAGAAGCAGACGGAATTGTGATCGCATATACTTCTGTCTACGGACATACCAGAGATGCTGTTTATCTGCTTGCTGAAAAGCTCAAGGCCAAAGGCTGTCCAAGAGTTCTTGTCTATGACCTTGCAAGAGATGATATGTCACTGGCGATCAGTGATGCTTTCCGCTACTCCAAGCTGGTTCTTGCAACGACCACTTACAATGCAAGTATCTATCCATTCATGAATGACTTTATCACACGACTGGTAGAACATAACTTCCAGAACCGCACAGTAGCACTTATTGAAAATGGATCCTGGGCTCCCCTTGCAGCCAAGATCATGAAAGAAATGATGGCACCATGCAAAAAGATCGACTGGGTAAAAAATAATGTTCATATCTGGTCAGCTGTTAAAGAAGACAACCGTAAACAGATTGAGGCAATGTCCGATGAACTCTGCAAAGAATACATTGCAAAGAATGATAACCTCGCCAACAAAAACGACATGTCTGCTCTTTTCCGCATCGGCTATGGCCTCTATGTCGTAACCTCAAATGATGGAAAACGAGACAATGGTCTGATTGTAAATACTGTTACCCAGCTGACCGATAATCCGTACAGAGTGGCTGTAAATATCAACAAAACAAACTACTCACATCACATCATCCAGCAGACCGGAGTCATGAATGTAAACTGCCTTTCTGTTGATGCACCGTTCTCAGTATTCCAGCAGTTTGGATTCCAGTCCGGCAGAAGCGTAGATAAATTTGAAGGTCAGAAGGTCAACCGTTCTGACAATGGACTCGTATTCCTGGATAAATATATCAACGCTTTCATGTCCCTGAAGGTTGAACAGTATGTAGACCTCGGTACTCATGGAATGTTCATCTGCAGTGTCACAGAAGCACGTGTCATGAGTGATCAGGAAACCATGACCTACACATACTATCAGAACAATGTAAAACCAAAACCACAGACAGAAGGAAAAAAAGGATTTGTCTGCAAAGTCTGCGGATATATCTACGAAGGCGACGAACTTCCAGAAGACTTCATCTGCCCACTGTGCAAACATGGCGCTGTTGATTTTGAACCAATCAAGTAAATATCTCGAGTAACAAACTGAGGCGTTCCCCATGTGGAGAACGCCTCAGTTAAATTTTCAACCTTTAAGTTTTATTTAATATCTTATAAGTTGGAGTATTTGGCATCTAAAGCCCATGGCTGCATTGCACCACCTTCATGTGCCGGACGGCATGTGCGGGCAAAGATATTCAGACAGCCTTTTTCTTCTTTCAGCGGCGGGCATACCCAGTTCTTTCTTCTTTCAGCTAATACTTCATCAGATACTTCCAGTTCTACGATACCTTTGATCGTATCAACTGTAACGATATCTCCATCTTCTACTAAAGCGATAACTCCGCCGTCATATGCTTCCGGAGAAACGTGTCCTACTAAAGCACCATGGCTGAATCCAGAAAATCTTGCATCTGTAACAAGACCAACGCTCTTATGAAGTCCTCTTGCAACTAATGCATCGTTAGAAAGCATAAGCTCTTTCATTCCAGGAGCTCCCTTGCAGCCTTCATATCTCATAACGATTACATCTCCAGGAACGATTTCACCTGCAACAATTGCATTGTAAGCCTTTGTATCATTATCGAAGCATTTCGCTTTTCCACGGAATACACGCATTTCTTCCGGAACACCTGTAGGTCTGATGATCGCACCTTCCGGAGCAAGGTTACCTCTTAAGATCTGTAATCCTGGAAGGTCGTATAACGGATTATCCAGTGGACGAAGAAGGTTGCTGCTGTGTGCTTTGACATCCTTCAGAAGGTCTCCCCATGTTCCGCCTGTCATAGTCGGTACATCCAGGAATAATTTTTCTTCCAGCATCTTCATAACTGCCAATGTACCACCGGCATAGTACAGATCATTGATTGTAAACGGACCACTTGGGATAACACCTACGATACATCTGATCTCTTTCGCATATTTCTCGAAATCTTCCATTGTGATCTTGATTCCAAGTTCATATCCTAATGTCAAGATATGCAGTAATGCATTTGTTGATCCGGCGATAGCCATATCAAATATGATTGCATTTAATAAAGTTTCTCTTGTGATCAGATGAGATGGTCTGATATCTTTCTTAACCATTTCTACCATCTTCATACCAGCTTCACGAGCTTTTCTGATCTTAAGGCTGTCTACTGCAGGAATGCAGGAAGTTCCTGGCAATACAAGGTTGAACACTTCACCCATCAGCTGCATGGTGTTTGCAGTTCCCATGGAAGGACATGCGCCACAAGTCGGGCATACGCATTCTTCAAGTTCCAATAATTCTTCGTTGCTCTTTCCGCTGAAACGGGCAACGTCAACGTCTGCTTCTACTACCTGACGTCCTTCATGGCTGCCGGCTGACATACATCCACCTGTAACAACCATTGCAGGAATGTCTAATCTTGCTGCTGCCTGATAGCATCCGGCAATGATGTTATCGCAGGAGGCGATCATACAGATACCATCAAACTGGTGTACTTTACTTACAGCTTCAACAGACATACAAACGATATCTCTCATAACCTGCTCGTATTTCATTTCTTCTACACCATTCGGAATATTACCGCATGTTGCAGGAATACCAAATTCTACCGGAACACCGCCAGCTGCCCAGATTCCCTGTTTAACAGCTTCTGCAATCTGTCTTAAATGAACTGTTCCCGGTGATCCTTCCTGAAATGAGTTCGGCACACCGATATGCGGCTTATTACGAATATCAGCATCGCCATATCCAGCTGCCTTCATCATTACTCTACGATGAGCACCACTTTCACCATCCCAAAACTGTTTACCGTATTTCCCCATTTTATATACCTCTCTTTTTTTTATTTCTTGCTACAAATTATTCCCATTTTGTCCCCACATTTTTTTCAACTGCTTTATCGTAAATAGCTCTGGCTGCCATAAGGTCCTGAGTTCCGATACCAACAGTCTCAAATACGATGATCTCATCATC
>NZ_CAKROJ010000068.1 GCF_934372025.1 uncultured Blautia sp. | reverse complement strand
GATCGCAGGATCTGTGCATTTGTGGATTTTATTTCATATAAGAAACAACCGTATGATGACAATGGACATGGTACCTGCGTGGCAGGAATCCTGGCGGGGAGCGGAGCGGCCTCCGGTGGAAGATACCGGGGAATGGCACCAGGCTGTCGGATGGCAGCACTGAAGGTACTGGATCGCTTTGGAAATGGAAACAAAGAAGATGTTCTGCAGGCTTTCCGCTGGATTCTGCGAAACAGGGAGAACTACAATCTGCGGATCGTGAACATATCGGTGGGAACGACGTATCGAACGAAAAATGAGCAGGATGTGCTGGTGCAGGGAGTGGAACGACTCTGGGATGAGGGGCTGGTCGTGGTTGCGGCAGCCGGAAATCAGGGACCGGATCCGGGAAGTGTGACGGCGCCGGGCTGCAGCAAAAAGGTGATCACGGTCGGATCGAGTGATATGCTGACAGGGAAGCGTGCAGTTTCCGGGCGTGGTCCGACGTTTGAATGTGTATGTAAGCCGGATCTGGTAGCGCCGGGACGGCACGTTATGGCATGCGCACCGGGTTCCGGGAATCCGTACAGCAGAAAGAGTGGTACTTCCATGTCGACTCCGCTTGTTTCCGGTGCGATCGCACAGGCACTGGAAAAGGATCCGCTTCTGTCGAATCTCGATATCAAGATGATGCTGAAAGAAAGCTGTGATGACATGGGACTGCCGGGAAATCAGCAGGGCTGGGGGAAGTTTAACCATCAGAAATTTATGGAACTGTGATATCTGACAGATAAAAGAAAGATAGGACATTGCACAGTGTATGGATAAAAATACAGGATTTTACCATAGTAAAGGCTGAAAGTATTGACGGAAATTCCGTTTTCGGATAAAATAGTAGGAAATTGGTGTCTGTCCGCAGAAGGGCAGATATACAAAATCAGAGAAAGCAAGGGAGACGTATTATGAAAAAAATTCAAATGACGACACCATTGGTAGAGATGGATGGAGATGAGATGACCAGAATTCTCTGGAAGATGATCAAAGATGAGCTTCTCCTTCCGTTTATTGATCTGAACACAGAGTATTATGATCTCGGACTGAACTATCGTAATGAGACAGATGATCAGGTTACGATCGATGCAGCTGAGGCTACGAAGAAATACGGTGTTGCAGTTAAATGTGCAACGATTACACCGAACCATGCACGTATGGATGAGTATAATCTGAAGAAGATGTACAAGAGCCCGAACGGTACGATCCGTGCGATTCTTGATGGAACGGTATTCCGTGCACCGATCGTAGTTAAGGGAATCGAACCATGTGTACGCAACTGGAAGAAACCGATCACACTTGCACGTCATGCATATGGCGATATCTATAAAAATACAGAAATGTATATTGAAAAACCGGGCAAGGTAGAGCTGGTTTATACTTCTGAGGATGGCGAAGAAAAACGCTCACTTGTACAGGAATTTAAAGCACCTGGTGTGGCAATGGGTATGCACAATATGACTGCATCCATCGAGAGCTTTGCAAGAAGCTGTTTCAACTATGCGCTGGATACAAAGCAGGACGTATGGTTTGGTGCAAAAGATACGATTTCCAAGACATACGATGCAAAATTCAAAGAAGTATTCCAGACAATCTTTGATACAGAATTCAAAGAGAAATTCGAAGAAGCCGGACTTACTTATTTCTACAGTCTGATCGATGACATTGTAGCACGTGTTATGAAGGCAGAAGGCGGATTTATCTGGGCATGCAAGAACTACGATGGAGATGTTATGAGTGACATGGTATCTTCTGCATTCGGTTCACTTGCAATGATGACTTCTGTTCTGGTTTCTCCTCAGGGATACTACGAGTATGAAGCTGCTCATGGAACAGTACAGAGACATTATTATCGTCATCTGGAAGGCAAAGAAACTTCCACGAACTCCGTGGCAACAATCTTTGCATGGACAGGAGCGCTCCGCAAACGTGGCGAACTCGATGGAAACCAGGAACTTGCAGATTTTGCAGATAAGCTGGACAAAGCAACACTTTCTACGATCGAAAGCGGCAAGATGACCAAAGACCTTGCGCTGATCACAACGATTGAAAATCCGACAGTACTGAACAGCCGTGATTTTATTCTCGCGATCAGAGAATCTCTGGAAAAAATGCTGTAATCACAGCACAAAAAGAGCCACTGTATCTCCTGTGTGAGTACAGTGGCTTATGTTATGCAATATATTGGGAAGGCGGCAGTTATGCCAGTTCTTCCCATTTTTCATATAATTCTTCAAGTTCTGCCTGAATCTTGTCTTTTTCACGGCTGAGTTCTGCACAGCGTCCGACGTTGGTGCATACATCCGGAAGGACGAGAGTATCATCAATTTCTTTATCGCGTGTTTCAAGTTCTTCGATACGTTTTTCAACTTTCTTGAGTTCGTTTTCCTGCTTACGCTTACGGGCCTGTTCTTCTTTCTGCTGCTGCCATGTAAGCTTTCCTTCGGAAGGGGCGTCCGCAGGCTCCTCGTTTTCTGTTTCCTGAACAGAAGGTGCATATTTCTCAGTCAGTTCTTCTTTTTTCTCCAGATAATAATCGTAATCACCGATGTAATTGACGATGGCCTGGTTGGTCAGATCAAGAATGCGTGTTGCCGTCTGGTTGATAAAATAACGATCATGAGAAACATAGAGGACAGTTCCGGTATAGCTGTTAAGCGCCTCCTCCAGGATCTCCTTGGATGCAATGTCCAGATGGTTGGTAGGCTCGTCGAGGATCAGGAAGTTGGCTTCTGAGAGCATCAGCTTCGCGAGAGATACGCGACCTCGTTCCCCACCGGAGAGAGAGGAGATTACTTTGAATACATCATCCCCGGTAAAGAGAAATGCTGCGAGCATGTTTCGGATCTGCGTCTCAGTAAGTGTCGGGTAAGTATCTGAAATTTCTTCGAAGATGGTTTTTTCTGCGTGCAGTACATGGTGCTCCTGGTCGTAGTAACCAATCTGTACTTTGGCTCCCAGAGAGAAACTGCCTGCATCTGCTTCAAGAAGACCATTGAGGATTTTCAGCATTGTGGTCTTGCCGGTTCCGTTGTTTCCAATCAGTGCGACACGTTCGCCGCGTTTGATCTGGAATGAAATATCGGAAAAAAGCTTCTGCTGCGGGAAACTCTTGGAAAGCTCTTCTACGGTAAGAACATCATTTCCGCTGACCACACGTGGTTCAAGGGAAAGACGCATCTGACTCTGCACCTCAAGTGGTTTGTCGATGCGCTGGATCTTGTTCAGCATTTTTTCACGGCTCTCGGCACGTTTGATGGATTTTTCACGGTTGAAGGATTTCAACTTGACAATAACGGCTTCCTGGTGTTTGATCTCGCGCTGCTGGTTGAGATAAGCCTTGTACTGGGCATCACGAAGCTGTGCTTTTTTCTCTGCGTAGGCGGAATAGTTTCCGTTGTACATGCGTACCTGTCCGGCATCGATTTCGATTACCTTTGTGACAACTTTATCCAGGAAATAACGGTCATGTGACACGATGAAAACAGCACCCGGATAATTGAGAAGATAGGTTTCCAGCCATGCGATGCTTTCCATATCAAGGTGGTTGGTAGGCTCATCGAGAAGGAGAATATCCGGCTTGGAGATCAGGAGTTTACCAAGTGCGACACGGGTCTTCTGACCACCGGAAAGAGTGGCAACCTGTTTGCTGAAATCCTCTTCTGTGAAGCCGAGACCGTTCAGAACACCCATAAGCTCGCTTTTGTAGGCGTAACCGTTTTCAAGCTCAAATTCATGAGTCAGACGGGTATAGGAATTCATCAGGCGGTCAAGTTCCTCGCCGGAAGCGTTTTTCATCTGGACCTCCATGGCGCGAAGACGGTCTTCCATATCAATGATGTACTGTTTGGTGCTGAGAAGTTCTTCATATACAGAAAGATGACCCTGCACATCCTGATACTGTGCAAGGTAACCAATGCGCTTGTCTTTTGCAAGAACGACCTGTCCGGCATCGGCGTGCAGCTCGTTCATGATAATGCGGAGCAGAGTGGTCTTGCCGGCACCGTTGTTTCCGATCAGAGCTGCTTTTTCACGCTCTTCTATATGAAAAGAGGCATCTTCCAGAATCACCTTTTCGCCGAAGGATTTGGAAATGCCCTGACATGATAAAATCATACTTATATTCCTCCGAAGTAAATATACGGTATGATTATAAAAGTAAAAAGGGGCTTTGTAAAGGAAAATCAACGAAATTTGTATATATTTAACAACATTGATTGACAAGAAATTATCAGTTCGTTATAATTAACGAGAAAGTATAAGGAGGGATAACGGTGGAAGCAAAACAGATTTCAAAAGCTGTGATTAAGAGACTGCCACGTTACTATAGATACCTTGGTGAACTTCTGGAAGATAATGTTGAGAGGATTTCTTCCAATGATCTTAGTAAAAAAATGCGTGTTACAGCGTCTCAGATACGTCAGGATCTGAATAATTTCGGGGGATTTGGACAGCAGGGATATGGTTATAATGTAAAATATCTTTACACAGAGATCGGTAAGATTCTGGGTCTGGATACGGTACATCCGATGATCATTGTAGGTGCCGGTAATCTTGGTCAGGCACTTGCCAATTATGTGGAGTTTGAGAAGAGAGGCTTTAAGCTGGCTGGTATTTTTGATGTTAATCCGGTTCTTGAGGGCATTGCTGTCAGAGGAATCGAGATTCAGATGATCAGTGATCTGCCTTTCTTTATGAAAGAAAACAATATCGAGATCGCGATTCTGACACTGCCGAAGAATAAGGCACGTGATATGGCAGAGATACTGATCGAGAACGGGATCAAGGCAATCTGGAATTTTGCACATATCGACCTGGATACACCGGATGATGTTATTGTGGAGAATGTTCATCTTTCAGAGAGTCTGATGACATTATCCTACAACCTCAGCCAGTATCGCCAGGAACATGTGAATGATGAGAAATAGTAAGTGAATGATACGAAAGTTGCTGTGAATGGAATGAACAGCAGCAGTACAGGCTGCTACCCGGCTTCTTTTTTGTGGAGGCTGTGTGGCGGCCTTTTGTACTATGAGGTGATGTAAACAGATGAAACGGATTGTAACCTGTAAAGAAATGAAAGCTCTTGACAGCCATACGATTGAGAAGATGGGAGTTCCATCCTGTGTCCTGATGGAGCGGGCTGCGCTTAAAGTTGCAGAGGAAATGGAGCATGAACTGGCGGACCGCAGGCAGCGGGAACGCATTCTCTGTGTGTGCGGAAGCGGAAACAACGGCGGAGACGGTGTGGCGATCGCGAGGATCCTGCAGCTGCATGGCTATCAGACAAGTCTGTATCTGGTGGGGAATCCCGCACACAGGACAGAAGAAATGCAGAGACAGCTGCAAATCGCGGAGGCCTATCATGTGCCTGTTGTGAATAACCTGCAGGCAGCAGAATATACTACTATAGTAGATGCCATTTTCGGCGTTGGACTGAGTCGACCGGTGGAGGGCGCTTACAGAGAACTGATAGCTGCCCTGAACCAGATGCATGCATGGAAGGTGGCGGTAGATATTCCGTCCGGAGTGAATGGAGACACCGGCGCGGAGCTTGGAATTGCCTTTCAGGCCGACCTGACGGTGACCTTCGCTTTTCGAAAAGCAGGATTGTGCCTGTATCCGGGCAGAAAATTTGCCGGAAGAGTGGTTGTTGCCGATGCCGGCATCTACGAAAGTGCTGCGCTGGAGGCGCATCTGTGGCAGACAGAGAGAGCAGACATCCGAAGTCTGCCGGACAGGAAGCCGGATGGAAACAAGGGAACCTTTGGCAAGGTTCTGATTGTTGGCGGAAGTCCTGGAATGTGTGGAGCGGCATATTTGAGTGCTTCGGGAGCGTTTGCATCAGGAGCCGGAATGATCAGGATTTTTACTTCTGAAGATAATCGAATACCGCTGCAGACAATGCTTCCGGAGGCAATTGTGGACTGCAGTGATAACTGTGAAGGCGCCTTTGCATGGAGTGATGTGTTTGTGATCGGTCCGGGGATCGGCACTTCAGAAGAAGCGGCCAGAAAAGTAAAATGGTTTCTGGAAGCGGCATACAGAGAACGAAAGCCGGTTGTGCTGGATGCAGACGGGCTGAACCTTCTGGCAAAGAACCCTGAATGGCGTTCATATCTGACAGATCAGGTGGTTCTGACACCGCATATAGGTGAGATGAGCAGACTTACCGGAAAAACAGTCGGAGAGATCCAGAAGGACCGTGTGGCAGCTGCCCGTGAACTGGCGGCTGAGACAGGAGCGATCTGTGTTCTGAAGGATGCATGTACCGTTACGGCAGCACCGGATGGGCATGCATGGATCAGTCTGGAGGGAAATCCGGGCATGGCGACTGCAGGAAGCGGCGATGTGTTGTCCGGGGTGCTGGCAGGTGTGCAGGCAATGACACTGCATGCGGATCCTGCAAAAGCAGCCAGGACTGCAGATACAGGCCGTAAGGCCGCACTGGGTGTACTGCTTCATGGAATGGCAGGCGATCTGGCAGCTGATGAAAAAGGCATGGCAGGAATGAAGGCCGGAGATATTGTCTGTGGAGTGACCGGTGTTCTAAAAAAGAAAGAGGATACTGCAAGATCTGGGATGACCAGATAAAGAGGAGGGCATTATGAAGAAATTTGAGAGAGTAAAGGCGGTTGTTTCGCTGGATGCGATCGCTCATAATTTTGAAGAAATGAAGAAAAACATTGCGGACGGCACAAAGATCGTGGCGGTCATCAAGGCAGATGGCTATGGCCACGGTGCGGAAGCGATTGCCCGCCTTATAGAAGGATATGAATATATCTGGGGATTTGCAGCTGCGACAGCAGAGGAAGCAATTCAGCTGAAGGATGCAGGGGTAAAGAAACCGGTGCTGATTCTTGGACTCGTTTTTGAAGAGTATTTTCAGGAACTGATCCAGAAAGAAGTACGTATGACAGTCTGCGACTACGATATGGCAAAAGCACTTTCGGAAGAAGCAGTGCGACAGGGCAGACAGGTACATATTCATATCGGACTGGATACGGGAATGAGCCGTATCGGTTTTGCAGATAAACCGGAGAGTGTTGAGGAGATCAAAAGGATCGCGGCACTTTCAAATATTGAGATCGAGGGAATGTTTACGCATTTCGCAAGAGCGGATGAAACAGACAAATCCCCGGCAGAAGACCAGCTGAAACGTTATCTCGCTTTTGTGGAGCTTCTGGAAAAGGCGGGTGTACAGATACCGCTGAAGCATTGTTCAAACAGTGCAGGAATCATTCGTATGCCGGAAGCAAACCTGAATATGGTCCGTGCCGGAATTACGATTTATGGAATCTATCCGTCTGCGGAAGTGGAGCGTGACATTGTAAAACTGCTTCCGGCAATGGAACTGAAAAGTCACGTAGCTTTTGTAAAGGATCTTCCGGCAGGAACAGCGATCAGTTACGGGGGCACCTTTGCATCGGAAACAGATCTCCGTGTGGCAACGATCCCTGTAGGATATGCAGATGGATATCCGCGAGCACTCTCCAATAAGGGATGGGTGCTGATCCATGGACAGAAGGCACCGATCCTGGGAAGAATCTGCATGGATCAGTTTATGGTGGATGTGACACACATTGCAGATGTAAAACACGGTGATGAGGTGACTCTGATCGGAAAAGACGGAGACGAATGTATCCATATTGATGAACTGGGTGATCTGTCCGGCAGATTTTCTTATGAGTTTGCCTGTGACATCAGCAAGCGCGTACCGCGAGTTTATATTAAAGACGGCAGAGAATGGGGCGACCTGACATTCTTTGAATAAAAGAAACCACTGGCATAAGACCGGTGAAGAAAGCTGTTCTTTGAAGGGGGAGCAGCGAAAATACCACGCATGTATACACAGAAGAAAAAATGGAAATACTGATTCCAGAGAAAAAAGAATCGGAGTGTGATTGTGTGGTAATTAAAAGAGGGGATATTTTTTATGCAGACCTGAGACCGGTAGTAGGAAGTGAACAGGGTGGTATCCGTCCGGTTCTGATCATTCAGAACGACGTGGGGAACCGACACAGTCCTACGGTCATCTGCGCGGCAATTACGTCTAAAATGAATAAAGCAAAGCTGCCGACACATATTGAGATCGATGCATCTTCCTATGGAATCGAGAAAGATTCGGTGATCCTTCTGGAGCAGCTTCGCACAATTGACAAAAAACGTCTGAAGGATAAGGTGTGCCATCTGGATCAGGCAATGCTGGATCGGGTCAATCATGCCCTTGAAATCAGCCTTGAACTGACTTTTTAGGCGGTTATCCTTGACGAATAATATGGAAAGTGCTATATTTTATCAGTAATTGTGCTAAATAAGAGAAACAAATTACGGAAGGAACAGGAAATAAAATGGACGATGGCAGTCGATTGCCCCGCAGGGGGCCGGCGAGGATAATAGACTGGATTACCGGATTTTTCTCCGGTATACTGCAGTTCTTTAAAGGCAGTCAGAAAGACGCTGTTACAGAAAAAGAAATCATCTCTATGGTAGATGAGGCGCACGAGAAGGGCGTCCTCCAGAAAGATGAAGCAGAAATGATCCAGAATATTTTTGCTTTTGAAGATAAAGAAGCTGGTGCGGTCATGACGCACAGGAGCAGTGTGGCTGCGTTTGCGATGGATGATCTGCTCAAGGATGTTGTGGAGCATATGATGGAAGAGGGAAATTCCCGATATCCGGTATATGGCGAGAATATGGATGACGTCCGGGGGATAATTCATTACAAAGATGCATTGAAATTCTTTACGCAGAATTCATGGGCAAAATTCAAACCACTGGAAGAGCTTCCGGGTCTGATCAGGAAAGCGACATTTGTTCCGGAGACCAGACACGTCGGGCAGCTTTTTCGTACCATGCAGGCCAGACAGGTACATATGGCAGTTGTTGTGGACGAGTATGGACAGACAGCCGGAATCATAACAATGGAAGATATTCTTGAAGAAATTGTCGGGGATATTTTTGATGAGTACGATGAAAGCAAAGATACATTCCGTCCTCAGATAGACAACAGTGTTATCATTGATGGTCTTGCGAGTCTGGATGATGTGGAGCAGGAGCTTGGCATCGATTTTGGCGATGTGGAGATGGAGACGCTGAACGGATATCTGACGGAATTACTGGGACATATCCCATCCGGAGAAGATCTGGACAAAGAAATTGTTGCAAACGGCTACAGATTCAAGATACTTTCCCTTGGCAACAGAACCATCGGAAAAGTAAGGGCCGAAAAAATAAATGACAAAGAAACAAAAGGAGAGAGTGAAAAATGTCAGGACATTCAAAATTCGCAAATATAAAGCACAAAAAGGAAAAAAATGACGCAAAAAAAGGAAAAGTATTTACCGTAATCGGTCGTGAGATCGTTATGGCTGTCAAGGCAGGCGGCCCGGACCCGAACAACAACAGCAAACTTCGTGATGTTATTGCAAAAGCAAAAGCAAACAACATGCCGAACGATACAATTGAACGTGGTATTAAAAAGGCAGCAGGCGCTGATTCCGCAGACAGTTATGAGCGTGCTACATATGAAGGATATGGCCCGAACGGTGTTGCGATCATCGTTGAGACTCTGACTGACAATAAGAATCGTACTGCAAGTAATGTAAGAAATGCATTCACAAAGGGCTACGGAAGCATCGGAACACAGGGATGTGTATCCTTTATGTTTGACCAGAAGGGTCAGATCATCATTGATAAAGAAGAACTGGAAGATGTATGCGGTGATATGGACGCAGATGAGCTTATGATGACTGCTCTTGATGCTGGCGCTGAGGATTTCAATGAAGAAGAAGACAGCTTTGAAGTGCTGACAGCTCCGGATGATTTCAGTGCAGTACGTGAAGCTCTGGAAGCAGCAGGAATCCCGATGGTAGAAGCACAGGTTGCAATGGTTCCGCAGACATACGTAGAACTGACAGACGAGAATGACATCAGGAACATTCAGAAGACACTGGATCTTCTGGACGAAGACGATGACGTTACAGACGTCTGGACAAACTGGGACGAATGATTTAAAGGATTGAAGTGATTCTCCTTCAGATGCTTATTGATTGAAAAGAAATTTGTCGTATGGTATAATTATAAGCATCATAATAAAGAAGGAGAGAGTTCTATGAAAGAAATCAAAAAGAAACTGGGTATGTTGCTGTTTGGCACCCTGCTGTGTCTGTTTGCAGTTCCGGTTATGG
The DNA here is from genome assembly GCF_934372025.1 of uncultured Blautia sp. Lineage (GTDB taxonomy): Bacteria > Bacillota > Clostridia > Lachnospirales > Lachnospiraceae > Blautia_A. The sequence goes on along the minus strand of NZ_CAKROJ010000068.1, from coordinate 604 downwards.
CGAATGGTGATGTGACAGAAAAAAAGGAAATCACAACACCGGCGCAGAGCGTTGAACATTCTCTGGCAGCTCAGGCTGACGGAGTATCAGCAAATCAGACAGTTAAAGTGCAGGAGTATTACGATTTTACCAATATGGTGAGAATGGCTTCAGAGCCTTATTACCTTACGGAAGTATTACCAAAGCAGAACAGTGTTGTTACAAAAGGTGACAGATTATTTGTCAAGTTTTATGCCAGAGATACATGGGAGAATTATTATACAAAACCTCTCATCGGCATTTTTGATTCTAAAGATGAACTTGTATATCTGAACCAAAATCAGGAGACAGTTTCGACTTCCGGACAGGATACATACAGTGGCTATCTTTCCTGGAATACAAAAACAGCAGCACCGGGCAGATACGTAGTGTATATTGTCAATGCTCCGTGCTATTCCAATGGAGAATTATTGGATAACTGGGATGAGTTTGACTGTCCTTGTATCAAAACTGATTTTACACTTAAGGCAGCTGCACAGGCGCATACACATGCATATGGTGCCTGGAAAACAGTAAAAGCACCGACTGTTTTTGCAACCGGCAAAAAAGAAAGCAAATGCAAATA
>NZ_CAKROJ010000067.1 GCF_934372025.1 uncultured Blautia sp. | reverse complement strand
ACCTATGCAATTAGTTGTAACTGCAGTTGTTGCTTTTGGTGGAGCTGCTGTGATCAAGCTGGTACTGGTGTATTTTTTCGGCTTATAAGTATTTTCAAATTCGTATTACATACTATGGAAAAAGAACTTTTTGACATTTTCACAGATGCGTGCTAATATGATTATAGAAAAAGAGTGCTACCGATAGACGGTTAGTCCGTTTTACTATTTAGAATATCATCAAAGATAACCGCTTAGTTTACCAGACCAGGGCGGTTATTTTTGTGGTTTATGATTATCTTTGCCTAATGTATATCCGATACTAAAGCAGGTTAAGCCGAAGCTCACTACTGCTATGAAGTCAACAATACTCATTGGCTTAGCCCTCCTTTCCACTGGATTCCTTTACAGGTTTCTATGTAATCAGAGGGTCACAGGTCTCCGTTTCACTTCGGTCGTTGCAAAACGAGTGCCACTGGCACTCTGCAACCCTCTGGAGAAGGACTAACCGCCTACCGTTATGGCAGCACCCATGTTCCGATTATAACAGTTAAAAACTACCGGTGTAATATAAAGTTGGTAGAGAAGTAGCTGGTAGCTACAGAAGAGAATTAGTTTTACTATTAAGATATCAAAGATAACCGCTTAGTTTACCAGACTGGGCGGTTATTTTTGTGGTTTATTATTTTGACATATCTTACTCATCGTGTTACTATGTTTCAGAAAAATCAGGTGGTGTCCAGGTTCACTTCCACAATAACGGGTAATATAAAAGAGAGTTTGAAGTCCCTGGGGTTCCGAACTGAAGATTTCAAGAGCTATGTAAAAAATAGAAAGGAATAAATAATATGCCAACAGGAGTTATCATCAATGCTTTGTCCGTCGCTGTTGGAGGTGTGATTGGAGCATTAATCGGGCATAAACTGCCAGCAAGACTTAATGCGGAGCTTACTAAGATTTTTGGTATCTGCTCAATGGGAATGGGAGTTAGTGCTATTGGGCTTATGAAAAATATGCCGGCCGTTATCTTTGCGGTGATTATAGGAACTGCTATCGGTCTGGCTGTTGATCTGGGAGGGATTATTAACAGCGGAGCAGCCTGTATGGAGAAGCCGGTGGGGAAGCTTTTCCCGAATAAAAATAAAACATTGTCTAAAGAAGAATATATGTCGATGCTTGTGACGATCATTGTGTTGTTTTGTGCAAGTGGGACAGGAATCTATGGATCACTGGATTCTGGAATGAGCGGTGATCATACGATTTTAATCTCTAAGTCGATTTTGGATTTCTTTACAGCGATGATTTTTGGAGGAACCCTGGGCATGGTGATCGCAGCGGTTGCAATTCCTCAGTGTATAATTTTTCTTGTTATATTTGCAGCAGCAAAATTTATCTTTCCACTGACTACACCGGATATGATTGCAGATTTTAAAGCATGTGGCGGTTTCCTTCTTCTTGCTACAGGTTTTCGGATTGCTAAAATCCATGATTTTCCAGTTGCAGATATGATTCCGGCCATGGTGTTTGTAATGCCGATAAGCTGGCTCTGGATGAATATGATACTACCAATGTTGTAATGTTAAGAAGATTTCCAAGATAAAACAAAATCACCCAAATTTCCAGCTTTGTGTTATAGTAAATATGATTGAAATCATCGAAAGTCCCCAAACTGGGTGACTACAGACATAAGTAAGAGGGAGGTCATTTTATGTTTGATTTTATGGTAACTGCCGATGGCGGATTAACAACTGCCGGATATGTCATCACGATTATTGCAGGAATTGTTCTGTTTTTTCTGGCAATTTATCTGGCAGGAAAGAAATCAGAGAAGAAAAAACTCACTGCAAGACAGCTGGTATTCTGTGCCGTGGCTATTGCACTGGCTTTTGTTACTTCTTATCTGAAAATCTTCAGACTGCCGTGGGGAGGCAGTGTTACACTTTGCAGTATGCTTTTTATTGTACTGATTGCAAACTGGTATGGTGTAGGAACAGGAATTATGGCAGGGCTTGCCTACGGAATCCTGCAGTTTATTCAGGAACCTTATGTACTCTCTTTTTTCCAGGTATGCTGTGATTACGTACTTGCATTTGCAGCACTTGGTGTAGCCGGATTTTTTGCAAAACAAAGTCATGGACTGCTGAAAGGATATATCGTTGCAGTGATTGCCCGAGGAGCGTTTCATGCTCTTGGCGGATACCTTTATTGGATGAGTTATATGCCGGAAAATTTTCCGAAATCACTGACAGCTGTATATCCGATCGTATACAATTACAGCTATCTTCTTGCGGAGGGAATCATTACAGTGATCATTATTTCCATACCTGCAGTTGCAAAAGCCCTGACCCAGGTAAAACAGGCTGCCCTGCAGTAACGTATTTACTGTTCACTCTATTGAACAGTTACGTAACATTTCATTCTAAGACCAGAAAACATACATTGAACAATATCTGTCTGCATGATATGATTAGCCTATCAATTCATATTCACTGATAAAGGAGACCTATCGTGCAGGTATCAGACAAATCAATCAAACCACTAACAGAAGTAAAGTATTTAAATGCGGATAATGTCAGCCGGTATCGCTGTATTATGCGCATTTTTTTTGAAAATTATGAAAAATTGAGATACTGGATGTATCAGGAAGATATCTATGAAGAAATGATAAAAGATCCATTTTTTGCGGATTATCGACCGGAGCAGTGTCAGCAGGATCTGGCGATGCTGGTGGAATGGAAGAACCTGAATACAATTCAGGATACCAGAAATGTTGCAACTATAGAAGAATTTAAGAACAAGAAATATAGATACCAGATGTCAGAATACAGTGTGGAAATCGAACGACTGGTACTGCGTCTGGAGAATCTTTTTATTGAAGGAGCATCACTGGAACCAACATTGCTCGAGAGAATCAGAAGAGAAATTGAAAGGGTTCCGGAAATGACAGAACTGGACGATAATACAGTTTATACCTGGTGGTCGGATCTGAATAATGATTTTGTCCGCCTGAACCAGAATTATCAGGATTATATCCGTGATCTGAACAGTGTGAAAGCAGAAGAAATGATGCGTACAAATGAATTTTTGGTTTTTAAAGATCGATTAGTCGAATATCTGCGCAGTTTTGTCAAAGGATTACAGAGAAATGTAGGAGTAATAGAAGAAAATCTTCGTGTACAGAAGGAAGAAGTATGGGAGATTATTTTTGAGAAAATTATTAATTATGAGCTTCTGATACCAAGAATGGAAGTCGAAGAAATAACCAGGCCAATGATTGAACAGAAAATAAGAGGAAGATTTCAGAGTATTTACAACTGGTTTGTTGGCGCGGAAGGAACTGAAAATGAAGCGGGAAAGCTGTTTGATGCAACAAATGAGATTATCCGCAGAATTACAAGATATGCAGCTCAACTAAGTGAAAAGAATGCTCTTGGGGCAAATCGAAAAGAAGAATACAAAAAAGTGGCAGAACTTTTTTTACGCTGCAGGGACATGTCAGAGGCACATAAAATGTCAGCTATGGTGTTTGGTCTTGAACAATCATATCATCTGGCGGGTGAATTGATCCGTGAAACTGACAGTATGAATCAGGGAGTATATGAAGAAGCACCGCTACAGATCAGTCTGAAGCCAAGAGTACGTACTTACAGAGAAAAATCAAAGAGAAGTGGTATACGGGAAACGACGGAACAGAAACGTGAAACAAGAAGAAAACTGCTTCAGCAGCAAAAAGAAGAAATGCGGAAGCTGCAGCAGTTGGAGAAAAATGGCAGAATTGATTTTGCAGAGTTGCCCGTGCTGGAGCCGAGGATTCGTGAAATTCTTTTAAAATGGCTCTCAGACGCTATGGAGGATACAGATTTTACTGCCAGAACGGATGACGGAAGACGATATGTACTGGACAGATCACGTGTGGGAGAGAAATGCATAGTCCACTGCGAGGACGGAAACTTTACAATGCCAAGAATGGCAATTGTATTTCAGGAGGAAATGTAAATGACAGGATTGGAAATCCTTTTTAACCGGAGATGGATCCTGAAATCTGAAGATAAAGAGCTATATTATAAATTAAGGGATTCACTGGGAGAACTCAGAAAATTCGCAACAGAGAAATTAGGCTGCCAGATCATAGATAATTCTCTTTTGATAAAAATGGAGAAGATTCCTGTTATACCGGAAGATTTTATGGGGATTCAGGTATTTACATCAAAAGAAGAATATACATATCTTTGTATCCTGCTGATGTTTCTGGAAGACCGGGATGCAGACGGACAGTTTATATTGTCTCAGCTGACTGAATATATCAGTGCAAATCTTCCAGGGGATATTACCGATTGGACATTATATACAAACCGACGAAGATTAATAAAAGTTCTCAGGTATGCAGTAGATCAGGGACTGATAGAGATTACTGATGGAAATGAAAATGCTTTTATGGATAATGAAGCAGGAGAAGTTCTGTATGGAAATACAGGAGCTTCCAGATACTTTATGCGCAATTTTTCTAAAGATATCCTGGAATATACAAAGCCTGAAGATTTTCAGGAAAGTGAATGGTTTCAGATGGATGAGGACAGAGGATTTGCGCGGCGTCATCGAGTTTATAAGAGGCTTCTGTTTGCACCGGCCATGTACAGGGAAGATGGCTCAGAAGAGGATTTTGAATATCTGAAATATTATGGCAGAAGATTAAGTGAGGAGTTAGAGCAGATATTTGACTGTCATGTCCATATTCACAGAGGAAGTGCATATCTTTTGTCTGGCGAAAACTGCAGGATAGGCAACATATTTCCGGGAAATAATTCATTGTCTGATATTTTGCTCCTCTGTTTTGGTGAAATAAGGGAAAAAATTGAATCAGAACAATGGAAAACAGAAACTGGAGAAATGTGTTCTGTAAATATAATAGAATTTGAAAATTTACTTAAGAAAGTAAAGAAAGACTATGGAAGTGGATTTTCCAAAAACTACAGAGAAATGCCGGAAGGCGAATTTGTAAAAACAGTAATTGATGAAATGGAACGCTGGATGTTTTTGAAGAAAGAGGACGCAATACAGCAGATAAGAATCTGTCCGGCGGTCGGAAAATTACAGGGAAGCTATCCGGAAGACTATGCAGGAGGATCAGAGGATGAATAGTAGATGGCAGGCAAACAAAATCGGATTGATCAATTTCTGGTATTATGATGAGCAGGAATTCCCATTTGTCAAAGGAAGAATGCTTCTTCGAGGTTCAAATGGTTCGGGAAAATCCGTTACAATGCAGAGTGTTGTGCCGCTTCTGCTGGATGGAAATATGAGTCCGGAAAGGCTGGATCCATTTGGTTCGAGAGACAGAAAGATGAGCAGTTATCTCTTGGAGGAGAATGATGGACGAGAAGAACGAACCGGCTATTTATATCTTGAATTTAAAAGAAAGGACAGTGAAACATATCTTACGATCGGGATGGGAATCCGTGCAAGAAAGGGAAAACCTCTGGATAAATGGTATTTTAGTCTGACTGATGGAAGACGTGTTGGAAAGGATTTCTTTCTGTACAAAGAGACAGGAGAAAAGATAACTTTATCTAAAAAGGAATTAGAGAACCGTATTGGCAATGGCGGAAGAGTGATTGACAGACAGGTCGACTATATGGAATATGTAAACCGACAGATCTTTGGATTTGACACTCCGGAAGAGTACAAAGAGATGATTGATCTTCTGATTCAGTTAAGAACACCTAAGCTGTCAAAAGATTTCAAACCTTCGGTTATTAATGATATTCTGAGCGACTCTCTTCAGCCATTGTCTGATGAAGATCTGCGTCCGATGTCTGAAGCAATTGAAAATATGGATGCAATGAATATGAATCTGAAGAGCCGAAGAGAGGCACATCAGGCAGCAGAAAAAATCAATACAGTTTTAAAAAAATATAATCAGAAGATGCTGTATGATAAAGCAGTCAGATTAGAGCAGGCAAAGTCAAAACTGGAAGAGGCTCAGGCAGCAGAAAAAGAACACGAGAAGCGAAAAAATTTATGCTGTCAGAAAACGGAAGAGCTGGAAAGAGAACTTCAGCAGCTGGATGCAAAACATGAGTCCATGGAAAAAGAAAGGGAGTCATTGAGCAAAAGCGATGCCGTTTCGCTGAAAAACAGAGAAGCAGCGCTGGTTCAGGAGATAGAAAAACATGAGAGAGATTTAGTCGAAAAGAACCAGTTTCTGGAGAAAAAGCAGGAACAATATCAAGATGTAGAAAGTCAGATCAAAGCAGAAGAAGATCGAAAATATGAGAAAGAAAAAGAAATGAACGAGCTTCTGGAAGAAATGTCATCAGAGGCTGAAATAATGGCTTTTGAAGAGAATGCATTTATGCAGGAAGAACTTCTGAAAAATCAGGAAGAACATTACAGATTTGATCTGCATCAGCAACAGTTTGAACATACCAGAGAACAGATCAGTAAAGGTCTGGAAATTTTGTCAGAGACAAAAGAACTGGAACAAAAGAAAGAGGAATTCGTACAAAAACGGGATCAACAGATTCGTAGAATTGATTCTGTACAGCGTAAAATATCTGAACTGGAAAGTGTCCTTGTTCAGGTAGAAAATGAGTGGAAAGAAGCTTTATATCAGTGGAATGGGAAGAATCAGGAGCTTATACTGGACAAAGAACTGCTGAGAGAGTTGAGTAACTTTGCTGATTCTTATGGAGAAAGCTCAGATTTTGCAACTGTGCGTCAGAAGGTTGCTGATGCTTGGATTTATATAAAGACAAAATTAGAGACGGCTCTGGAAAAGAGCAAACTGGAAGAAGAAATATATCAGATAGAAAAAACAGAGATCCAAAATGAATTAACTGCCTGGGAAAATCAGAAAGAGCCAGAACCACTGAGATCGGAAGCTGTGATCAGAAATCGCCAGAGGCTGGAAGCAATGAACATTCCATACCAGGAATTTTACAAAGTGATTGAATTCGGACAGGAACTGGATGAAACTGCCTGCAGCCGTCTGGAAGAAGCACTGCTCCGAATGGGAATACTGGATGCAATCATAGTAGATGAAGAATATAAAGAACAGGTATTGCAGTGGGAAAAAGGCTGCGAAGACCGCTATTTGTTTGCAGGAAATAAACATGCAGAAAAAAGTCTGCTGGATATTCTGGAACTTAATGAAGAACTGAATGATATTTTTTCCAGCCAGCGCCTTATAAAAATCCTGGGAAATATCGCTTATAATACAGATGCTGATATGACAATTCAGCCAGATGGAACTTATCGTATGGGAGTTCTTACCGGAACTGTTACCGGGGAGTATGAGCCAGGATTTCTTGGACAAAAGGCAAGGGAAAGACAACGGCTTGCAAAGATAGAAGAATGCAAACAAAGACTTTATGAACTCAAAGAGAAAATTCAGCATTGTGAAAAAGAAAAGCAAAATCTGGTAGAGCGAAAAAATATTTTAGCGAAAGAATATGAAAATCTTCCAACGGATACTGATATGCGGGAAGCACTCCTGATGCTGAGAGAACAGGCAAATGAATTAAAATTATTAAAGAATGAAAATAACAGACTGGAAGAAGAATTAAAACAATTAATCAAAGTACTGAAGGAGAAAAAGAAACAGGTACTTGTAATTGCAGAAGCACTTTATCTGGAATGTTCCTATTCTGTTTTTAAGGATGCAAAGGCGGCAGCAGAAGAATATGGAAAACATCTTATCGGATTGAAAGCAGTTCATGAAATGATGCTTACATGCATAGAATATCTGTCAGCCTCAAAGGAAAGATTAGAAGATCTGGATGCAGACATGGATCAGATTCGTTATGACATTACATCACTTCAAAGGGAAATGGCAAGAAAAACAGAAGAAAAACGTTCAATCGAAGAACAGTTAAGTCTGACAGACTATGAAGAAATCAAGAGTCGACTGGATGATTGTATTTCCTGGCTTCGTGCGTATCCGGAAAATTTGCAGGAAACAGTGCGCAGAAAAACGCAGACTCAGGAAGAAATTAAACAGATAGCTGAAAAACTGGAAGAGGACAGAAAAAAAATTCAGGCTTACGAAGAAAAAACAAAATATTATTCCAGATGCTATGAGGCAGAATATAATCTAAATTATGTAGAATTTCCAGATGAACTTTCAAAGGATCTGTCACATATCAGAGCTTATCTGGAGACAGAAGGAAAGAACCTTCATAAGGATACGATCATCAACAATCTGAACAGTGCCTATTTTGAAAACAGAGGATTTCTGGTGGACTATCAGTTGATGCAGAATGAATTATTTGAGGATCTGGAAGAGGAAAAAGCAGACGAGTTTACTCCGAAAAGACTTGATATTTCTGCCCGTTATCAGGGAGTAAAAATATCCTTTGCAAGTCTTATTGAGCATTTGGAAGAAGATATCAGAGAACTGGAAAATCTGATTAAAGATGGAGATCGAGAACTCTTTGAAGATATTCTTGCCAATACAGTAAGCCGAAAGATTCGCGGAAAAATTAATTCATCTGTTGCCTGGGTAGAGAAAATGAATTCCCTGATGAATGGAATGAATACCTCCAGTGGTCTGAAACTCAGCTTAAGATGGAGAAGCAAAACAGCAGAGCAGGAAGACCAGCTGGATACAAAAGAACTGGTAGAATTGTTGAAAAAAGATTATCGGCTGATGAGCGAAGAAGAAGCATCCCGTCTTTCTGCACATTTTCGTTCGAAGGTAGACGAGGCACGCAGAAATGCAAGAGACAGTGCAGGAATGATATCATTCTATCAGATTATGAAGGATGCCCTGGATTACAGAAAATGGTTTGAATTCCAGCTGTTTTGCCAGAAGAGTGGAGAGAGACAGAAAGAACTGACAAACAGTGTATTTGGTACATTCAGTGGAGGAGAAAAAGCAATGTCCATGTATGTGCCGCTGTTTTCAGCAGTAGTTGCGAAATACCAGGGTGGCAGAGAAGATGCCCCAAGACTGATTTCGTTGGATGAAGCTTTTGCCGGAGTAGATAATAAAAATATCAGGGATATGTTCCGCCTTATGACAGAATTTCAGTTTGATTTTATTATTAATTCGCAGGTACTCTGGGGAGACTGTGATACATTGGATGCGCTTGCTATTTATCAGCTGATCCGTCCGCAAAATGCAAAATTTGTTACAGTGATGCCATATCTTTGGAATGGACACATGAAAGAATTAATGGAAGATGAGGAAAATGTAGAAAAGAGAGGAATAGAGCTTGAGCAGGAAGCCTGAATCTGAGCAACTGGAGGAATGTGTAAAATATTTCCGCCAAAACTCCGTGTGGAATAAGGTCCTGAGAGGATTTAAGAAGAAATATGTTTCTTATGGAAGATTTGGCGGAAGCGTTGTTATCAGAAATCTGACTCCGGAAGAGATAGAAGAACTGGAGGGATTTTTCGGGAAAAGTTTTCATCGTCAGAAAAGCGTTTCCATATCTGCTGAAAAATTTCAGAAAGCGTTGGAAAACAGTCGTTATAAAGAAATTAAACCGGATATGATACTGGAGAGCTACTTTGGTCAGCCACTCATGGGTAAACAGGAAGAAAATCTGTTAAAAGAACAAAAAAGGCAGGAAATCATCCGGCGTGTTATCAGTGATTATGAAGGAACACCTGCACAGTCAGAATTGGAATATATCATGCATATGTTAAAAGGAGATTCCAGAGAAGATTTTGGTGAACTGGAGCAGCAATTATATCTTTCAGCAGAAATATTTAATAAACTGCCATACCGAATGGAACAGAAAGTATATCTGGCAGTTTTTGCTGCAATGCTGACTGGAAATCCACATGCATTTGACAGGGGAACTGTTGGCGGCAGGATACTTGAATTGATTATTCAAAGAAGTCTGGAACAACGGAATTTACTGATAGAGGGTACAGAAATATTTCCGGCATATAAGAGACAGAAAAGTTTTCTTGCAGCAGGAATTCTTCTGGATGATGTATCCAATTATGCGATGGTGTGTAATGTAGAGGCAGTAAAAAAAGATGGAATGATTCACATGGGAATGGATGGATTTCAAAAAGAAAATGATATGATACAGGTTCCTCTTGGAGTAATTGCTGACTGGAAAGAGGTAAGATGTCTGCAGCAGAAGATTTATATAGTGGAAAATCCATCCGTTTTTGCAATGCTTTGTGGAAAGGCTGAGTGTTCATGCATGTGCATGAATGGTCAGCCTCGACTCGCAGGACTCATGATACTTGATCTTCTGGCAAAATCAGGAACTACGATTTATTACTCTGGCGATCTGGATCCGGAAGGTATTTTGATCGCACAAAAACTGGCAGACTATTATCAGGGAAAGTTTTATTTTTGGCATATGGCTGCGGAAGATTATGAGAAAAGCAGATCGGAGGAAGTGATTTCTGACAGAAGAATGAAAATCCTGGATAAAATTACAGATGTCAGACTGATTCCGGTGGCCAGTCAGATTAAGAGGCACAAAACTGCCGGATATCAGGAAAGAATATTTGTTGAGTCTTCTACAAATATGTATTAAGATGGAGATAATACAAAAACAGCCATATTCTATTGAGGGCGGGGATATATGCATCTGGATACTGTTTTTACACAGGTGGATTATGATAACAGAGAATTGCTGTGCAAACAGAGTGGAATAGTGTATAATTGTAAAGATACGTGTTTTTAAGGAGAGAGAAAGAGTTGGAGGGAATCACACAATGAAAAAAGAAAAGGGCAACGCAATTGCACTCCTGCCAATAGGGGTGTTTCTGGTATTGTATCTGGGCCTGGGAATTCTGTTCGAGTATGTGATGAAAATCCCAATGGGATTTTATAATGTGCCAATTGTAGTCGCGTTTCTGACTGCAATTTTTGTAGCATGTCTGCAGAATAGAACAGTATGTTTTGACAGAAAGCTTGAGATTATGGCACATGGTGTCGGAGACAAAAATATTATTACAATGCTGCT
>NZ_CAKROJ010000066.1 GCF_934372025.1 uncultured Blautia sp. | reverse complement strand
AAGTTCCTCCAGATTCTCCGGAATCTCCAGTCCCTTCTCAACTGCACGGAAGATTTTCATAAATTCCTTACCCGTGATCGTTTCTCTGCGGATCAGATATCCTGCAATCTTGTCCAGTGCCTCTCTGTGTTCATTCAGAAGCCGCTTAGCTTCCTCGTAAGAATAATGCAAAAGCTGCATAACTTCATGATCGATTTCAGTTGCTGTATCATCTCCACAGTTCAACACTGCCCGACCTGACAGATACTGATTCTCCTGTGAAGCAAGCCCCATCAGTCCAAATTTCTGCGACATACCATACTGTGTGATCATTGCACGTGCAACTTTAGTTGCCTGCTCAATGTCATTTGCTGCACCGGTAGTAACAGTATCAAATACAATTTCTTCTGCTGCACGTCCACCCAGATATCCAACCAGCATTGCTTCCAGTTCTTTCTGCGTATTGAGGTACTTTTCTTCTTCCGGTACCTGCATAACATAGCCCAATGCACCCATAGTTCTCGGAACAATTGTGATTTTCTGTACAGGTTCTGCATCCTTCTGCAGTGCATTGACCAGTGCATGTCCGACCTCATGGTAGGAAACGATTTTTCTTTCCTGAGGACTTAAAATACGGTCTTTCTTCTCTTTACCAACCAGAACAACCTCCACAGATTCCTGAAGATCTTTCTGTGAAACAGCTCTGCGTCCGTTTTTGACTGCAAGAATTGCTGCCTCATTGATCATATTTGCAAGATCAGATCCCACAGCTCCTGATGTAGCCAGAGCAATAGCCTCCAGATCCACTGTTTCATCCAGCATAACATTCTTCGCATGTACTTTGAGGATTTCTACACGTCCCTTCAGATCCGGGCGGTCTACAATAATACGTCTGTCAAAGCGTCCTGGTCTCAAAAGTGCCGGATCAAGTACTTCCGGACGGTTTGTCGCAGCAAGGATCAGAAGCCCCTTGGACGTATCAAAACCATCCATCTCTGCCAGCAGCTGGTTCAATGTCTGTTCACGTTCATCATTGCCACCGCCATATCTGGAATCACGGCTCTTACCGATGGCATCAATCTCATCAATAAAAACAATACATGGTGCATTCTTCTTCGCTTCCTCAAACAGATCTCTCACTCGTGAAGCACCCACACCTACAAACATTTCTACAAATTCTGAACCAGACAGCGAAAAGAACGGTACATTTGCCTCACCTGCAACAGCTTTGGCAAGAAGCGTTTTACCGGTTCCGGGAGGTCCGACGAGAAGGGCACCTTTTGGAAGTTTGGCACCAATTTCCGTATATTTTCCCGGATTATGAAGGAAATCAACAACCTCCTGCAAAGATTCTTTTGCCTCTTCCTGACCGGCAACATCTTTAAATGTTATACCTGTTTCTTTCTGGATATAAGCTTTGGCACGACTCTTGCCAACTCCCATAATTCCACTTCCGCCTTTGTTCATCCGGCGCATAAAAAACATCAGCATGAAGAACAGTACTACGGTTGGAAGCAATATGCCTATCATAGTAGAAACAAATTCACCCATAGCATCCGGCTGTTCATAATGGAAAATAATATCTGTTCCCTCCAGACGTTTGGTCAGTGCATCTGCATCCTCCATCTGATTTACCTTATAAGTTGCATTCTGATAAGATTTCTGGATCTTCGGAACTACTGTCAGTACACCGGACTGAAGGGTAACTTCCTTTATCTGATCCTTTTCTACCATTTCGATAAATTTATCATAGGTGATCTCGCTGGACTTGTCGCTCATCACATCTGTCACAAAGCTTAAGCAGACCAGAGAAATCAACAGACAAATTAAAAAAGCCAGAATAGATTGGCGATTTTTATTCGGTCCCTGATTATCAGGATTGTTTCGATTCGGGCGGTTTCGATCCGGCCGATTATCCATCTGATTATTCATTCTTGTCCTCCTCTTGTTATCTTCTTTATTATAAAGAGATTTCTTGTATAAATCAACTGGAAAACTGTTAATGTTTGTAGTATACTAGGAACGTGATAGCCGAAAGTTTGCTAAGGCTAAATGTGATAGGAAAGGAAAACGATAAATGAAAATTGGATTTGATAATGACAAATATCTTACCATGCAGTCCGAGCATATCCGTGACCGTATCAGTAAATTTGACAACAAGCTCTATCTTGAATTCGGCGGAAAACTTTTTGATGATTATCATGCTTCCCGCGTTCTTCCTGGTTTTGAACCAGACAGTAAACTTCGTATGCTCATGCAGTTGAGTGACCAGGCTGAAATTGTTATTGTTATCAGTGCCGCAGATATTGATAAAAACAAAATGCGCGGAGACCTCGGTATTACCTATGATGAAGATGTTCTCCGACTGATCGATGCCTTCACCGAGTGCGGACTCTATGTCGGCAGTGTGTGCATCACACGTTATGCCGGTCAGGACAGTGCTGATCTCTTTAAAAAACGTCTCGAAAAGCTTGGAATCAAAGTATACTTCCACTACAGCATTCCAGGATATCCGAGCAATATTCCTCTTATCGTAAGCGATGAAGGATATGGTAAAAACGAATACATTGAAACCACCAGACCTCTGGTAGTCATCACTGCTCCAGGACCTGGAAGCGGAAAAATGGCAACATGCCTTTCCCAGCTTTACCATGAGTATAAACGTGGAGTAGCTGCAGGTTACGCAAAATTCGAAACCTTCCCGATATGGAATATTCCACTGAAACACCCTGTCAATCTGGCATACGAGGCAGCAACCGCCGATCTGAATGATGTCAACATGATCGACCCGTTCCATCTGGAAGCATACGGAGAGACAACTGTTAATTATAACCGTGATGTTGAGATTTTTCCTGTCCTTCAGGCCATGTTCGAGAAAATCATGGGTGAATGCCCTTACAAATCCCCAACAGATATGGGTGTCAATATGGCCGGTAACTGTATTATGGATGATGAAGTATGCTGTGAAGCATCACGCCAGGAAATCATACGCCGATATTACAAAAGCTGCGATGCTCTACTTACAGGTACAGGTACAGAGGAAGAAGTACGTAAGATTGAACTTCTCCTGAAACAGGCTCACGCTTCTCTGGAAGACCGCAAGGTTGTTCAGGCAAGCCTTCAGAAAGAAGAAGAGACCGAAGGTCCTGCCGCTGCTCTGGAACTTGCTGACGGACATATGATCTACGGAAAAACTTCCGACCTCCTCGGAGCTTCTTCTGCACTTCTTCTGAATGCATTAAAAGAGCTTGCAGGTATTCCTCATAAAACTCATGTGATTTCACCGGAAGCGATCCGACCGATCCAGGAATTAAAGACACAGTATCTTGGAAGTAAAAATCCAAGACTTCATACCGATGAAACACTGATTGCCCTTTCTGTCAGTGCTGCCAACAATCCGGAAGCACGCAAAGCTCTGGAACAGCTTCCTGCATTAAGAGGCTGTCAGGCTCATACCTCCGTTATGCTGTCTTCTGTTGACATTTGGGAATTCCGTAAACTGGGTATTGAACTGACCTGTGAACCAAAATTTGAAAAAGAAAAGAAATATCATTAATCAAATCTATTCCTTAAACATATGTTCAAAAAATCCGGCACAACAATGTTGTACCGGATTTTTTATACTGTGCAGATCAATACACAAATTTTTATTCAGTTACAGAACACTTTCGATCAATCTTCATATCCGTTTGGATTCTTCTGCTGGAAATTCCAGGAATCTGCACACATTTCCTTGATTCCATACTCAGCCTCCCAGCCAAGCTCTCTTTTTGCTTTTGTTGCATCAGAATAACAGGATGCTACATCGCCGGCACGACGTGGTTTGATAGAATAAGGAATCTTCACACCTGTTGCCGCTTCAAAGTTCTTTACGATATCAAGAACACTGTAGCCTTTACCTGTTCCAAGATTATAAATATTAAGTCCGGAACCGGCTTCCAGTTTCTGTAATGCTTTGACATGACCTTTTGCGAGGTCAACTACATGGATGTAGTCTCTGACACCTGTTCCATCCGGTGTGTCATAATCATTTCCAAATACACCCAGCTCTTTAAGCTTACCTACGGCCACCTGTGTGATATATGGCATCAGATTATTCGGGATACCATTCGGATTCTCTCCGATCAGGCCGCTTTTGTGTGCGCCGATAGGATTGAAGTAACGAAGAAGTACCACATTCCATTCCTGATCTGCCTTCTGAATATCTGTAAGAATCTGCTCCAGCATGGACTTTGTCCAGCCATATGGATTGGTACACTGTCCTTTCGGGCATTCTTCGGTGATCGGAATGATTGCCGGATCACCATATACAGTTGCAGAAGAGGAGAAGATAATATTCTTAACTCCATGTTTTCTCATTACATCTACAAGTGTAAGTGTTCCTGCAATATTGTTTTCATAATATTCCCAAGGTTTTACGACAGACTCTCCAACTGCTTTTAATCCCGCAAAATGAATACAGGAATCAATATTTTCTTTCTCAAATACTTCGTTCAGACCTTCCCTGTCAAGAATATCTACTTTATAAAATTTAACTGGCTTTCCTGTGATTTTTTCTACACGTTCAAGGCTCTTTTCACTGGAGTTGCTCAGGTTGTCCAGCACAACTACATCATATCCTGCATTCTGAAGTTCTACTACAGTGTGACTTCCGATAAAACCAGCTCCACCTGTTACTAAAATTGCCATGGTCTTTTCCTCCTGAAGTTTATTCTCTTTACGTTTCGCTGTCATTGTAGCACCATTCTTTTTTTTTCACAATATTTTCTCAAGGCATCCATCAGATTTTACTAAAACTTCATCAGATTTTACTATAAATCTTACAAACCATAACCAGCCTCAATCCATCAATCATTTCCTGTATGATGCTGCTGATTTTTACTTATGCTTCTTCCCACAGTTTCTGAGGATAGAGTCCCTGATCTTTGAGACTCTGGATTGCAGCCATTACCATAGGCTTATCTTCCTTATATGTGACGCCATACCATTTGTCTTCAGATTTCAGGACTTTAACCGTTGCTTTCTTTTCCTGAAGAAGCTCATCTACTACAAACGGAAGGAAATATTCACCCTTCAGCGGATTATTCTGAATTGCATCATCCAGGAATGCTCTGAAACGTTCTTTTAATTCCTTAAGAATGCTGTTGGAAAATCCCCACATGTTCATAGATACAATGCTGCCTTCCGGAAGCATTGTCCATGTCTGTCCGTCATCCTCTGTATAAGCAGTACCGCCATCATGTTTTTCGATATGTGTACGCTCGTTAATCTTGATCAGATGTCCCTCTTCATCCGTCACACAGACTCCACGTGCTACATGTCCATTCTCTGTCAGCGTATTCTCCAGTCTGTATCCAACCATCATATAATGGTAAATGTCATCTTCCTTCTGATCTGCTGTCAGGAAATCATATGCCATCTTAAATGCATGGACTCCATAATAATCATCAGCATTGATTACGGCAAATGGTCCATCAATCTCATCAATACAGCTCACTACCGCATGCCCTGTTCCCCACGGTTTCACTCTTCCTTCCGGAACTGCATAGCCTTCCGGAATATTGTCAAGCTCCTGAAAAACATACGCAACTTCAATCTGTTTACTTAAACGATCCCCGATTGCTTCACGAAATGCCTGCTCATTTTCTCTCTTTATGATAAATACAACTTTTTCAAATCCTGCTCTTACTGCATCATAAATAGAAAAATCCATAATAATATGGCCTTCTTTATCAATCGGATCGATCTGTTTCAGACCACCATAACGACTTCCCATTCCTGCTGCCATAACTACTAATACTGGTTTTTTCATCACTTTTCCCTCCTGAATTTTTCAGATTGTATTTATCGTACAACAGAATTTCTGATATGACAATAAATAAATCACTTATGCTATAACTATTTCAAATATTACTCTTTTTCTTACGATAGTATTTGCATAAATGTATCAATTTTTTGCACAAAATCATTTACAATTTGACTATTTCGCACAATTTTATTAATATAAGCATATAAGAAAAGGGATATGTCCACATGAAATGGACAAGAAGGAGGAATCATGAAAATTTGTAAAGTAAAAAACTATCAGGAACTCAGCCGCAAGACAGCGAACATCATCGCTGCTCAGGTGATTATGAAACCTGACTGCATTCTTGGTCTGGCAACCGGTTCATCTCCAATCGGAACTTATGAGCATCTGGTAGAAATGTATGAAAACGGTGATCTTGATTTTTCACAGGTGACAACTGTCAATCTGGATGAATACAAGGGTCTCTCCGGTTCTGACGAACAGAGCTACCGTTATTTTATGAACACACATCTGTTCCACAAAATAAACATCAATCATGCAAATACCTACGTTCCGGACGGAACAGAAGCAGATTCAGCAAAAGCATGTCAGAATTACAACGATCTGCTCCATAAGCTCGGACCTGCTGATATTCAGCTTCTCGGACTTGGCCATGATGGTCATATCGGTTTTAATGAACCATCTGATCATTTCGCCGATGAGACACATTGCGTTGATCTGACAGAAACCACGATCCAGGCAAACAAACGCTTTTTCGCATGCGAAGAAGATGTTCCGAAACAGGCATATACCATGGGAATCGGCACGATCATGCGCTGCCGCAAGATTCTTGTTGTAGTCAGTGGAAAAGACAAAGCAGAGATTCTGAAACAGGTAGTAGCCGGTCCGGTCACCCCGGAAGTACCTGGCTCTATTCTTCAGTTCCATCCAGATTGCACGATCATTGCAGATGAAGAAGCTCTTTCAGAACTGAATATCTGATTCCAAATAATCCGTACACAAGAATGCCGAAGCATTCTTGAATTAAATGGAGCCGGTGTTCAAAACACCAGCTCCATTTTTGTACCCTTTCCAGGTTCACTTTGCAATTTTATCTCCGCTCCATGAAGAATCGCTCCATGTTTTACAATAGACAGGCCAAGTCCTGTTCCTCCCGTTGCACGAGAATGACTCTTATCAACTCTGTAAAATCTTTCAAAGATTCTCTTCTGCTCATTTTGAGGAATACCAATTCCATTGTCTTCCACGCTATAGAAAGCATGTTCACCAACAGTTCCCGTAAAAATCTTCACACTGCCATTCTGATCTGTATATCGAATCGCGTTATCCGCAATATTAAAAAGCATTTCATAAATCACATGTCGCACACCCTGTACTATTACGGAATTTCCCTCAAGGGATACTTTTATATTTTTCTTAGATGCCGCATTGTCCAGATGCAGCACAATATCCTCTGCAATCTCATAAAGATCAACCGGTTCAAATGGAAGATCACTGCTCTTCTCGTCCAGGCGTGACAGCTGGATGATATCTGCCACCAGTGCAGTCAGACGACTTGCCTCATGGTAAATCCTGCCTGAAAACTCCGGCACCTTTTCATTTGGAACCATTCCATTCATCATAATCTCTGCATAGCCGGAGATAGACATCAGTGGTGTCTTCAGTTCATGTGAGACATTTGCAGAAAACTCTCTGCGCACTGCTTCCGCTTCTTTCAGTTCTTCCATCTGTTTTGCGATCTGTTTATTCTGCTGGTCAACTCTGTCAAGAAGAGGTCTCAACTCCTCATATGCTACTTCCTTGAGAGGTTGTTCCAGGTTCAGCTCGTTGATCGGTTCGATCAGCTCCCTTGTCTGTCGACGTACCAGAACAAAGGCTGCCGCCAGGATTAAAAGAAGTAACCCGCCAAGCAAAACAGAACTTGACAACATAGTAGAAAATACACTGTCCGTTGTCCTTCCAATACGAAGAATATCCCCATCCTTAAGTTTTACCGCGCAGTAAAAATTCTGTTTGGATAAGGTCTCTGAATAACGAAGAGTTTCGGCATAGCCATCCTTTTCTGCCTGTATAAATTCCGGCCGGTCACTGTGATTTGAAAGTTCTGAAGGATCTTCAAGGGAATCAAACAATACATTTCCATCCGGATCGAGCAATGTTATCCTTGCGGATGTAGCTTTACCTATTGCAGTATCCAGATAGGAATTTCCCATCTTTTCTATACTGTCCTGAATATACTTCGTACTGTCCCGGACACTATCTTTCAGATCCTCATTATATTTACTGTACATGACCATTCCTGCAGCCAGGAAAGTCAGCAATACTGAAACTACGATCAGCACACAGGTTTGATTTAATATTTTTTTTCTCATCTTATACTCCGATTCTGTAGCCCACGCCACGCACCGTTTCTATCAGATTTCCGGCATCTCTCAGTTTCTGCCGCAATGTACGAACATGCACGTCCACTGTTCGCGTCTCTCCATCAAAATCATATCCCCATACATGGCAGAGAATCTGATTTCTGGTCATAACCAGCCCTTTATTTTCCATCAGATACTGAAGAAGCTCAAATTCTTTTCGCGTCAGCTCTACCTTTTCATTTTTCCAGTATACTTTATGTTTTCCTACAGAAAGCTTCAGTTCATCATATATCAACTCCCTGTCTTCTTCCTGTTTTGAACATCGCCTGAGAACTGCTTTTACCCTTGCAACAAACTCCATCATTCCGAATGGCTTGGTAATATAATCATCGGCTCCCGCTTCAAGACCTCTTACTTTATCATATTCAGCCTCTTTTGCAGTAACCATGATCACCGGTATATCTTTTGTTTCCTGAGAAGCTTTCAGGCGTTCCAGAATACTGTATCCGTCCTCACCCGGGAGCATGATATCCAGAAGGATCAGATCCGGCAGTTCTTCTTTAAGTGCAGCACGCAGTTCTTTACCGTCTGCCATTCCCCTTGCAGAAAAACCCGTCGTTTCCAACGTGTAGATCAAAAGTTCTCGAATATTATTTTCATCTTCCACACAATATATCATTCAGAAACTTTCCTTTCTGTCCAGATCTTCTGCCTGTGTTTTCTCACGGAAGCACATATTCTTTCTGCAGTTCCTCCAGACGAACATAGTAGGAATCATCCGGTTCATTTTTCATATTTTCCAGATGACTGTGTGTATCATAAAGATTTTCTCTTACCTGTGTTATACAGACACTGATATTGGAACAGTGATCTGCAATTCTTTCCAGACTGGTAAGAAGGTCTGTAAGTATAAATCCCATTTCAATTGTACATTCACCTGAACGCAGGCGATTAACATGTCTGCGTTTCAGCTCTTTACTCAGTTCATCCACAATTTCCTCAAGAGGTTCTACATCTCTTGTAAGATTCAGATCCTGCCTGTCAAAGACTTGATAAGCGGTATCGACGATTCTTGCTACCGCTGCGATCAGAACCTGTAGCTCATTTCGGGCCTGAGCAGAAAAACTTAAGTTTTTCTCATGAAGTTCCTGTGCCGATTCCATGATATTCACTGCATGATCGGAAATACGCTCAAAATCTCCAATGCAGTGAAGCATGATCGACACACTGTGGCTGTCTTTCTCAGACAGGTCTTTGTTATTCAGCTGCACCAGGTAAGTACCAAGTTCATCCTCATATCGGTCAATCTTTGATTCCATCTTAAGAACGCGCTCCGCCTGTTCCTCACTGTATTCATGAATCAGTCCAAGGGAGATATCCAGTGCTTTTCTGGAGTCCTGCTCCATATGTCTCGCCGCATTTCTTCCCTGCTCTACCGCAAAAGCCGGTCTCTCCAGGAAACGTGATTCCAGGATCATAAATTCCTGGTCTTCAACGTTAACCTCATCCATCTTGTCATCTCGAATGGTAAGACAGGCAAGTTTTACAAGAAGGTTAGAAAACGGGAACCATACCAGTGTAGCAGTGATATTAAAGATACTATGTGTAATGGCAATCGTTGCCGGAGTTGCCATCTGATCTATAAATGGAAAATGAACCACTGCATTGATCATGTAGAACAAGATCATAAACACGATTGTTCCGATCAGGTTGAAGTACAGATGAATCATTGCAGCACGCTTTGCATTTTTGTTTGCACCAACTGCTGACAGAAGTGCTGTCACACAGGTACCGATATTCTGTCCCATGATGATTGGAAATGCAGCAGCAAATGGCACCGCTCCAGTCATACAGAGTGCCTGCAGGATACCTACGGATGCAGAAGATGACTGAATGATCGCAGTCAGAAGTGTACCTGCCAGGATTCCTGCAACCGGATTGGAAAATTTAAGAAGAAGCCCGGTAAATTCCGGCACATCAGCCAGAGGTTTCACAGCTCCACTCATTGTTTCCATTCCAAACATCAGAACTGAAAATCCAAGGAGGATCGTACCGATATCTTTCTTGCGGGAACTTTTTGTAAATGTCAGTAAAATAATACCAATAAATGCTAAAATCGGTGAAAACGAACTTGGTTTCAACAGGCTGATCAGAAAATTACTGCTTTCAATGCCAGCCAGACTCAAAATCCAGGATGTGATCGTTGTTCCAATATTAGCACCCATGATAATTCCGACAACCTGAGTCAGTTTCATGATTCCGGAATTTACAAAACCGACAACCATGACCGTTGTTGCCGAGGATGACTGAATAACCGCAGTTACACACATACCAAGAAGGACTGCCTTCCATTTACTGGATGTCAGATTCTCAAGAATCTGTTCTAACTTACCGCCTGAAACTTTGGCAAGTCCGTCACCCATAACCTGCATACCATACAGAAACAAAGCCAGACCTCCTAATAACGTCAATATACTAAAAAAATTCATTTCCCTCTCCTTTATCTGAATTTAATGTATTATTAATACATTTTTATCATATTGACGTCATGTAAAGTTCTCACCAGTACAATGTTAAATCTTTGTAAAATCGAATTTCGTCGAATCCCCACCTGTAGAGGAAGGAGAATTCTTGCTATATATTACGTTAAAAACTGCGGATATTTTCGTCCTCATCCCCAGTCTTGTCAATGGACTTAATAAGCAGATAATAGCTGACATTTTCATTGACTCTGACCAGCACACGATCTCCAACTCTGTGTCCTTTCAGTGCTTTTCCAATCGGTGATTCAATGCTGACACGATTCTCCATGGAGTTCCCGCGAATAGATGTAACAAGCTTATATCTTTCTACTTCTCCATCTTCTTCAAATTCGACTTCCACAACATCATCCATTCCAACTTCATCTGATTTGGAGGTATCATCTACTACCGTTGCAGTTTTCAGCATTCTCTCCAAATATCGAATGCGGCTTTCATTCTGATTTTTGTGTTTCTTCGCCGCATAGTACTCAAAGTTTTCACTCAGATCTCCCTGGGCACGTGCCTCCTTAACAGCCTCGATTGCCTC
>NZ_CAKROJ010000065.1 GCF_934372025.1 uncultured Blautia sp. | reverse complement strand
GGCGGTCCTGACGGCGGAGATGGCGGAAGAGGCGGAGATGTGATCTTTGAAGTAGATGAAGGTCAGAATACGCTTGGTGAATATCGCCATAAACACAAATTTAAAGCACAGGATGGACAGGAAGGCGGAAAGAAACGCTGCCATGGTGCTGACGGTGATGATATCGTCCTGAAAGTTCCGGAAGGAACTGTTATCATGGAAGCACAGTTACGTAAGGTAATTGCAGATATGTCTGGTGAAAACCGTCGCCAGATCGTCTTGAAAGGCGGACGCGGAGGCAAGGGAAATCAGCATTATGCAACATCTACCATGCAGGTTCCGAAATTTGCACAGCCTGGACAGCCGGCACAGGAACTGGAAGTTCTTCTTGAGCTGAAAGTGATCGCAGATGTAGGACTTGTAGGTTTCCCGAATGTCGGAAAATCCACATTCCTTTCAAGAGTAACAAATGCACAGCCAAAGATCGCCAATTATCATTTTACGACATTAAGCCCGAATCTTGGTGTTGTAGATACTGAAAATGGTGGTTTTGTAATCGCAGATATTCCGGGACTGATCGAAGGTGCTTCGGAAGGTGTTGGACTCGGACACGAATTCCTGAGACATATTGAACGTACCAGAGTACTTGTGCATATTGTTGATGCGGCTTCCACAGAGGGGCGTGATCCGATTGATGATATTTACAAGATCAATCACGAACTGGAAGCATATAATCCGGAAATTGCAGCGAGACCGCAGCTGATCGCAGCTAATAAGGTGGACTGTATTTTTGACGGAGATGAAGAGAACCCGATAGATAAACTGAAAGCAGAATTCGAACCGAAGGGAATCAGGGTTTACCCGATTTCTGCCGTAACAGGACAGGGAATCAAAGAACTGCTTTATGGAATCAAGGAACTGCTTAACAGCGTTCCGGCTGAACGTATCGTATTTGAACAGGAATTCTTCCCTGAAGAGGAACTGTTTACCGAAAATCTTCCATTTACAGTGGAAAGAGATCCGGAAGATCCGGAGATCTTTGTTGTGGAAGGTCCTAAGATTGAAAAGATGCTTGGATATACCAACCTGGATTCCGAGAAAGGTTTTGCTTTCTTCCAGCGTTTCCTGAAAGAGGGCGGTATACTTGAAGAACTCGAAAAAGCCGGTATTGAAGAGGGAGATACTGTTCGTATGTACGGCTTTGACTTTGATTATTATAAATAGAAAGGTCTGAAAATATGACAAGCAAACAGAGAGCATACCTGAAGGGTCTTGCAATGAAAATGGAACCGATCATGCAGCTTGGAAAGGGTTCTGTTACACCTGAAAATACTGCTGCAGTAGAGGAAGCTCTTGCCGCAAGAGAACTCATTAAGATCAATGTACTTCAGAACTGTCTGGATGATCCTCGTCAGATGGCAGAGGTTCTTGCGGAGAGAACACATTCTCAGGTCGTTCAGGTGATCGGAAGAAAAATTGTTCTTTACCGTGAAGGCAAGGACAATAAGAAAAAGATCATTCTTCCGTAACACAGAGAGGAATACAGAGAATAATGGAAACCAGACGCAAAAAGATCGGAATTATGGGAGGAACGTTTGATCCTATCCATATAGGACATCTGATACTGGGTGAAAAAACATATGAACAGCTTGGCCTGGACAAGATTTTGTTTATGCCGGCAGGAAATCCGCCGCATAAACGGAACAGAGCCGGGCAGGCTACAGATGCCCAGAGAGTGGAGATGGTAGAAAAAGCTATTTCCGGAAATCCTCATTTTGAATTATCGCTGATCGAGATGAATGACAGAGGATTTACCTATACCTATCATACGCTGGAAACACTGAAAAAACAAAATCCGGATACTGATTATTATTTTATCATTGGTGCGGATTCTCTGTATGATTTTTCTGACTGGAAGGAACCGGCCCGGATATGTGCGGCTTGTACGATCGTTGTAGCAGTCCGTGATCATGTGCCGGTACAGAAATTAAATGAACAGATGGCATATCTGTCAGAAGTGTATCATGGCCATTTCATCAGCCTGAATACGCTGAATATAGATATTTCCAGTAAACTGCTGCGATCATGGCATCAGGAAGGCAGGAGCCTCCGCTATTATGTGCCGGATGCAGTGGCTGAATATATAGATAAAAATCATATTTATCAAACAACAGAGGGAGATGTCCAAAGCAATGTCTGATTACGATTTTATAAAAATGGAAAAAAAACTTGCCAAATATCTCGACGAAGACCGCTATGCTCATACGCTGGGTGTCATGTTTACGTGCGCATCACTGGCTATGGTGCATGGATATGATCTGAAGGATGCGCAGGCGGCAGGTCTCCTTCATGACAGTGCAAAATGCATTCCGAACAAAAAGAAATTAAAGATATGTGCGGAGCATCATATACCGGTAAGCGATTTCGAAAAGGAGCATCCGTTCCTTCTTCATGCAAAACTGGGCGCTTATATTGCGAAGACAAAATATAATGTTGCAGATCCTGAGATCCTTTCGGCCATTACGTATCATACAACCGGAAAACCGGAGATGACGATGCTGGAGAAGATCGTGTATATTGCAGATTATATTGAGCCGGCACGAAATAAAGCACCACGACTTGCAGAAATCCGTAAGCTGGCATTTGAAGATCTGGATGAATGCATGTATCAGATTTTGAAAGATACTCTGACATATCTTGATGAAAATCCGGATGATGTGGATTCTGCGACAAAAGATGCATATGCTTACTATACTATTATACACAGGGACAGGCAGCTGACAGAGAAGGCCTGATCCGGAAAGGATGCAGATTTCTATGAACAGAGAACAGGAAATGTTAAGTATTGCCTGCAAAGCAATCGATGACAAAAAAGCCCTGGACATAAAGGTGATTGACATTCGTGAGGTATCCGTAATTGCGGATTACTTCGTGATCACGAGCGGAAGCAACCTGAATCAGGTACAGGCAATCGTAGATAATGTTGAAGAACAGCTTGGAAGAGCTGGTTTTGAGCCGAAGCAGGTTGAGGGAACAAGAAGCTCAAACTGGATTCTCATGGATTATGGCGATATTATTATTCATGTATTTGATGAAGAAAATCGTCTTTTCTACGATCTTGAAAGAATCTGGAGAGATGGAAAAGAACTCGACGCATCAGAGTTTTTGAAATAAGTTTACGATAAATAAATTATGTAAACCATAGAACGCAAATAAGAGGAGCATATCATTCGTTGTAAAACGTGATATGCTCCTGCTTTTATTCGTATAAACGGAAAATACCGAAAACCTTACCGAGAATCTTCAGGTCATCATGGATCAGGATTGGCTCCATTGTATCATTCTCCGGCTGGAGACGATAATAGCCATCTTCTTTATAGAAAGTTTTGACAGTGGCAGAATCCTCTACAAGTGCAACTACGATATCACCATCAGAAGCAGAAGACTGCTGTTTGACCAGTACCTGATCACCGTCAAAAATACCAGCATTGATCATACTGTCACCCTTAACCTTGAGCATGAAGCTCTGTGCATTTGGCATGTATTCTGCCGGTACAGGAAAATAACCTTCGATGTTCTCTACAGCAAGGATAGGCTGTCCGGCTGCAACGGTTCCTACGAGCGGGACATTGACAACTTCTCTGCGTACGAGATTGAAATTGTCATCTATGATCTCGATTGCGCGTGGCTTGGTTGCGTCACGGCGAATGTATCCGTTCTTCTCAAGTGCCTCAAGATGAGAGTGGACAGAAGAAGTGGATTTCAGATTGACTGCCTCACAGATTTCCCTGACGGCCGGAGGAAATCCTCTGTTAAGAATTTCGTTCTTTATATAATCCAGAATCTCCTGTTGTTTCTTGCTGATTCTGCCGTATGTCATACAAATACCTCCTCATTCACGAACTTTGTGTCTGTTAAAAAAAGTATAACATACCTTTTTAAGAATAGCAAACAGATATTCGGAAAATATGTTCGTTCATAATTATTTTGTCCTTTTTCTTGTCATATGAAAGGTAAAATGGTACAATATTAAAGTATGTTATTCAGTTAAGTAAACAAAGGAGGCATCTTTTTTGCCTGAAAATAATAGAAATTCTGCAAACGGACAGAGATTATTACAGAAAATAAGAAGTGTATTCAGCCTGAACATCGGAACCATGCTTTTTGGGGTTCTGTTTATCTATATGCTGTTCAGTCTCGTACTGTATCTGACATCTTCTAATATAGAGTCCTATCTTGTAATTGCAGGTCCTCTTTCCAGAAATGAAACATACACGGGGCTTGCAATACGGACAGAGACAGTTTGTAAGGCAGATACCAGCGGGTATGTCAGTTATTATGCGCGTGAAGGCAGTAAGATCAATGCGAACGGAGTTGTCTATGGCATCAGTAGTTCTCAGAAGACAGATGCATCAACAGATCTTTCTGCAGAGGATCTTTCTACGATCCGAAGTCAGATGCTGAGCTTTTCAAAAGGATTTAATGCAAGCAAATTTAATAATACTTACAGCTTTAAATACAACCTTGAGGGAAGTATTCTTCAGTATGCAGGTGTAAGCGGCGCTTCTTCAGATTCCGGTGTGATAAATTACGGCGGACAGACTTTGAGAAAGGCTGATCAGGACGGGATTATTCTGTATGCAACAGATGGCTATGAGAACAAAACCGTTGATACTCTTACTGAAGAAGATTTTGATCAGAATGCCTATCATGAGACTGATCTTAAAACACATGGCTCTGTTTCAGTGGGTGACAGTATTTACACGCTGATTTCGGATGAAAAATGGAGTCTGATGATTCCGTTAAGTGAGAAGCAGGCAGTGAAGCTTGCAGACCGTACCGTGGTGCGTGTGAAATTTCTGAAAGATGATATGACACAGAGTGGAGATTTCAGCATTGTTCAGATTGATGGTTCCAAGTACGGCAGAATTGATTTCAACAAAGGTCTGATCCGGTATGCTTCTGACCGCTTCCTTGAAATAGAACTTGTGACAAATACAGTTACGGGACTTAAGATTCCCCTGTCTTCTATCGTAACGAAAGAGTTTTATCAGATTCCTTCGGATTATGCGACTACAAATGAAGACAGCCAGGAAACCGGATTTATGGTTCTCACCAAGGATAAGAGCGGAAATGAAGTCCGTACATTTGTGAGCCCGTCTATTTATGCCAAAATAGAAGACGAAGACCAGAAGAAAGAGGATGAAAGCGAACAGAAGTACATTTATTATGTGGACAAGAAATCGTTTAAAGAAGGCGATGTCATTATCAGTGAAAAAAACAAAAGCCGTTATGTAGTCAGTGATGTTGATGTCCTTGAGGGCGTTTATTGTATCAATCAGGGATATGCAGTATTCAGAAGGATAGAAATACTTGACCAGAATGAAGAGTATGCGATCGTAGCAAAGAGTACGGCATATGGTCTGGCCAGATATGATCATATTGTCCGAAACGCTGATAAGGTAGATGAAGAGGAAATTTTATACTAGTCAGGAGGCTTATATAATTATGATAACAGAAAATCTTGAGCAGGTTCGTAAAAATATTATTGAGGCGTGCAGAGCAGTCAACAGAGATCCGGATGAGGTAACTCTGATCTCAGTCAGCAAGACCAAACCGGTATCTATGCTGCAGGAAGCATATGATGCGGGTTCAAGAGATTTCGGAGAAAACAAAGTACAGGAGATCATGGACAAGTATCCGCAGCTGCCATCAGATATCCGCTGGCATATGATCGGACATCTGCAGAGAAATAAAGTAAAATATATTGTGGATAAAGTGGCACTGATCCATTCCGTGGATTCTCTGAGACTTGCTGAAACGATTGAAAATGAAGCTGCCAAGCATAATGTGACGGTTCCGGTTCTTATTGAGGTAAATGTCGCGCAGGAAGAGAGTAAATTCGGACTGAAAACAGAAGAAGTTCTTTCACTTGTGGAATCAATTGCCGCATTGCCGCATATAAATATAAAAGGACTGATGACAATTGCTCCATACGTTGAAGATCCGGAAGAGAATCGAGGGATTTTCCGTGAATTGAAGAAATTAAGTGTTGACATTGCGGCCAAAAACATTAATAATGTTAGTATGAGCGTTTTGAGCATGGGTATGACCGGAGATTATCAGGTGGCTGTGCAGGAGGGCGCTACGATGGTTCGAGTTGGAACCGGTATTTTCGGTGAACGAAATTATGCACGTTGAGCCATACGACAAATAAGATTGGAGATTAAAATGAGTGTTTTAGATAAACTGTTAGATGCTGTAAAACTTAACGATGAGTATGATGAAGATGATTATTTAGATGATGATCTTCTGGACAGCGAAGATGATGAATTTCTGGATGATGATCAGGAAGAAAAGCCTGTAAAGAAATTTTTCCAGAAGTTCTCCAGAAAAGCAGATGATGAAGATGATCTGGATGATTTTGACGATGATGAGCCGGTTATGGCTTCAGCAAAGCAGTCCGCGAAATCCGTTTCCATACCTAAAGCCTCTGTTAAGCAGGACAAGCCGGTACGAAATACTTCATCTAAGATCACTCCGATGAGAAGCAGCAGAAAGGGAAATCAGGCAGCAAATATGGAAGTATGTGTGATCAGACCTACATCTATGGAAGATACCCGTGAAATCGCAGATACGCTGGTTGACAATTCAACAGTTGTATTGAATCTTGAAGGAATTGATATGGAGCTTGCACAGAGAATCATTGATTTTACATCTGGCGCATGTTATTCTCTTGGCGGAAGTCTGCAGAAGGTATCCAGTTATATCTTCATTCTTGGACCATATAATGTAGATATCACTGGTGATCTTCAGAACATTCTCGGAAGCAATCCGGTTCCGTCTGCAAGAGCAGGTTATTGATAAAAATGGAAAAAGACGAATTCTTTATCAAGAGAATCCGAGAACTGGCAAATCTCTCTTATCAGAGAGATATTGTCACTTTTTCGGATTTTCTTAATTTAAACGAACAAAACATCATAAATGACCGTAAAAATCAGATGCCAGGCGTGGTTGTGGAATGCTTTGGCGGTTACGAACAGGCAGAGCGTCAGATGGCAGCATTTCATCCGGATGCTCTTTTGTTTCCCTGGAAATATCCGATCTGCTGTCTGAAGGTTGAGCCACTGGCAGCAAAATTCTCAGAGGAACTGACACACAGGGATTTCCTTGGGGCAGTACTTAATCTGGGAATTGAACGATCTGTGATCGGAGATATTCTTGTGCAGGAACACACTGCATGGATCTTCTGTCATGAAAAGATTGCAGATTTTATCATTGAAAATCTTACCCGGGTACGTCATACGACAATGAAAATCTCGATGGTCGATAATCCGGATCATATTCCGGAACCGGAATTCCAGGAAATCAACGGAACATGTGCATCCGTACGACTGGATGCGCTGATCGGACTGGCTTTTCAGACTTCAAGGAGCAGCATGGTGCAGTTTATTGAAGGTGGCCAGGTATTTGTAAATGGCAGACTGATCACTTCAAATGGATATGAACCAAAAGATGGTGATATTATTTCCGTACGGGGAAAGGGCCGCTTTCGTTTTGAAGGTGTCTCCAGGCAGACAAAAAAGGGTCGAAACAGTGTGAAGCTGTTACGCTATCAGTAAAAAACAGGAGGACAGAACATATGGGCACAGATGTATTACAGGTCAGAAGAAACGGTGATTTTTATTATCCGATTTATTTTGAAGAAGGTTTTGAAAAACTTGCAGAAGCAGTTCGGGCAGAGGGACTTGAAAACAGAAATTTCTGTATCGTGACTGATACGAATGTAGCACCGCTTTATGCAGCTCAGGTGCAGATGGCACTTGCACCGGTGGCATCCAAAATATCTGTGTTTACATTTACTGCCGGCGAAAAAAGTAAAAATCTGAACACAGTACAGCAGCTTTACAAGGTACTGGTTGAGGAAAAGCTGGACCGTAAAAGTCTGGTGGTCGCACTGGGTGGTGGTGTAGTCGGTGATCTGGCAGGATTTGGAGCTGCTACATATCTTCGTGGAATTGACTTTATTCAGGTACCAACGACACTTCTTTCTCAGGTGGACAGCAGTGTTGGCGGCAAAACAGGAGTGGATCTGGATCAGTATAAGAATATGGTCGGAGCATTTCATCAGCCGCGTCTGGTATATATGAATCTGAATACTCTGCGTTCACTTCCGGCAGAGCAGTTTGCCTGTGGTATAGGCGAGGTCCTGAAAACCGGTCTTATCTGCGACGGAGATTTTTATCAATTTGTATGTGAGAACCAGGATAAGATTCAGCAGCTGGATACGGATCTTCTGAAAAAAATGATTCGTCGCTGCTGTGAGATCAAGGCGGGGGTTGTAGAGCGCGATCCCAGAGAGCAGGGAGAACGTGCGCTTCTCAATCTGGGACATACCATCGGTCATGCTGTTGAAAAGCTGATGGATTTCAAAATGCTTCATGGACAGTGTGTTGCAGTCGGTCTTGTCGCAGCTGCCAGAATTTCACAGAAACGTGATCTGCTTACTCAGGATGAATATCAGCAGATCGTGCAGGGATGCATGGCATATCATCTGCCGGTTTATGTGGAAGGACTGGAACCACAGGCTGTTCTTGCTGCAACCAGAAAAGACAAGAAAATGGAACAGGGACAGATTAAATTTGTTCTCATGAAGGGAATTGGAAGCAGTTTTATTGACTGTACTGTGACGGATCAGGAACTGCTGGAAGGAATTCAGGAGATTCTTCGATGAATACAAAAAAACAGATTTCTTTTGCAGGTGCTTTGTCACTCTGGCTCAGCGGTATTGCATTACTGATACTGGCGGATCAGGTTACAAAGTATCTGGCAATTTCTAAATTGAAAGGTACATCCGGTGTTACACTTATTTCAGGTGTGCTGGAATTTCAGTATCTCGAAAACAGAGGAATGGCATTTGGCATGCTTCAGGGACGCCAGATGCTCTTTCTGGTATTATGCACGTTTTTTTGCATTGCCCTGCTGTGGATTTTTTATAAGATCCCGAAGACAGGTTATTATCTGCCACTCATTCTGACAGGCGGGATTCTTGCAGGTGGTGCAGTGGGTAATTTTATTGACCGTGCATTTCGTGGATTTGTTGTGGATTTTATTTATTTTGCATTGATTGATTTCCCGGTATTCAATGTCGCAGATATTTATGTTGTATGCGGGGGAATTTTGTTGACGATACTTGTTCTTTTTTATTATAAGGACGAAGATTTTGAATTTATAAGATGTAAAGGATGACTTATGGAAATACTAGAGTTTAATGTGGATTCTTCAGAAAAGAGTCTCAGAATCGACCGTTATCTGGCAGATAACTGTTCGGATCTTTCGCGTTCCTATCTGCAGAAGCTTCTGAAGGATGGAGCGGTTTCTGTGAATTCCCGTATTGTCAAGGCGAATTATAAAACACAGCCGGGAGATCATATTGTACTTAATATTCCGGATCTGCAGGCTCCAGATATCAAACCGGAGGCAATTCCGCTGGATATTCTATATGAGGATCAGTGGCTGCTCGTGGTAAATAAGCCAAAAGACATGGTAGTACATCCGAGTGCCGGCCATATGGAGGGAACACTTGTGAATGCCATAATGGCGCATTGTGGAGAAAATCTGTCCGGGATCAATGGTGTCATGCGCCCGGGAATCGTACATCGAATTGACAAGGATACGACGGGAGCACTTCTGATCTGCAAGGATGATATGGTACACAGAAATCTTGCCGAGCAGCTGAAAGAACACAGTATCAAGAGACGTTACCGCGCCATTGTACAGGGAAATATCAAAGAAGATGAGGGTACGGTAGATGCACCGATCGGGCGTCATCCGATCGATCGCAAAAAAATGGCGATCAACCATAAAAACGGAAAAGATGCGGTCACGCATTACAAAGTTCTGGAGCGTTTTGGACAGACAACTTATATTGAATGCCGTCTTGAGACCGGCCGTACACATCAGATCCGTGTGCATATGGCGAGCCTTGGACATCCGCTTCTGGGAGATACTGTTTATGGTTCAGCCAAAAATCCGTATCATCTTCAGGGACAGGCACTTCATGCAATGATTCTTGGATTTATACATCCTGTGACAGGCGAATATATGGAATTCGAAGCTCCTATACCGGAATATTTTTCAAAACTTTTAGATAAATTGAGAAAATAGTTGGAAATATTGTGGGAATATTGTATAATAGTAACATCATTTGTAACTATTCAGCAGATAGTATCCCACAAAGGGGCGGAACAGTTACCATGATTTTTGCAGAAGGGAGTGTATACTATGAACAGCACAAGCTCAATTATTACAATCGGACGTGAATATGGAAGCGCCGGAAGACAGATCGGACAGGAAGTAGCCAAATATTTTGGAATCAAATGTTATGATAAGGAGCTCCTGGAACATGCCGCAAACGACAGTGGTATCTGTAAAGAGTTGTTTGAACATCACGATGAGAAACCAACGAACAGTTTTCTGTATTCTCTTGTAATGGATACGTATTCTTTTGGATATTCTTCATCCGGATTTTCAGATATGCCAATGAACCACAAAATCTTTTTGGCTCAGTTTGATGCGATCAAGAAACTGGCAGGCGAAGGACCATGTGTCATGGTAGGCCGCTGTGCAGATTACGCACTTGCAGACTGGAAGGACTGTTTCAGCGTGTTTGTTCATGCAGATCTTGACTGGAGAATCAATCGAATTGCTTCCAAATACAACAAAACTTCAAAAGAAGCGAAAGATATGATAACAAAGACAGATAAGAGCAGAGCAAGCTATTATAATTATTATACCAATAAGAAATGGGGATCTGCACAGAGCTATAATCTTTGTGTAGACAGCAGCAAACTGGGCATTGAGCATGCAACGGAAATGTTGATCGAAGCTGTGAAGATTTTTGACAGCACCAAAACATCCAAATAATGCAATATGATCTCATGACCCTGCTGCAGACGGAGGAGACAGAATGCGACTTGTAATACAGCGTGTACTTCAGGCAGAGGTACAGGTAGACGGAAATACAGTTGGAAAAATCAACAAAGGACTTCTCGTTTTTGTGGGTGCAGGACATGAAGATACCAGAGAAGTAGCTGACAAATATCTCAGAAAATTACTCGGATTGCGTATTTTTGAGGATTCTGAGGGAAAAACAAATCTTTCCTTAAAGGATGTGGACGGAGAACTTTTGCTTGTATCGCAGTTTACATTATATGCAAACTGTAAGAAAGGCAACAGACCGAGCTTTATTGAGGCTGGAGAACCGCATATGGCTGAGGAATTATATGAATATATGATTCAGGAGGCAAAGAAAACAGCTCCTGTCGTTGAACATGGGATTTTTGGTGCGGACATGAAAATTTCTCTGATCAATGACGGACCGTTCACGATCATTCTGGACGAAAAGATCATGTAGAAACAGATGACATATGAATGAAAGAATCTCATAACAGAAAGAAGAATTTTAATGCGGCAGGAAAAATTTAAAATGGAACGTCAGGGACTGATCAACATTGGTGATGAAGTTGAAATTTCAGAGTTTCAGTCATACATGAACTACAGTTACATTATTGAACCTGCCGTGGCCATGTCCGGATGTTATAAAAACTCTGAGCGCATCAAAGCAACGCATGGAATTATTCGAAACATCGAACATACACCAAGAGGTTTCATTGTAACAGCGGAATTTGA
>NZ_CAKROJ010000064.1 GCF_934372025.1 uncultured Blautia sp. | reverse complement strand
AAATGGGAATAAACATATTTGTGATCATATCCTACCGGAAGTTCTCCATACTGACGGTCAAAACGATGTCCGCACAGGTTGTCCTGTCCCGGTGCACAGACACAGTCCCTTCCCCAGTCGCGAAGAGACTTTGCTATCTTATTGAGCAGCGGATTGTCTGTATAAACAGCGCCACCCTCACCCATGGTCATGTGATGCGGCGGATAGAAACTGGAGGTTCCGATATCACCAATCGTTCCAGTCAGCCTGTCCTCGCCGTCAATCGTATAAACAGAACCTAATGCATCACAGTTATCTTCGATCAGCCACAGATTATGACGGTCGCAGAAATCTTTAACCGCCTTCAGATCAAACGGATTTCCAAGTGTATGTGCCAGCATAACAGCCTTTGTCTTTAGAGAATATGCCTGTTCCAGAAGCTGTGGATCAATGTTGTACTGCGGAATTGCCACATCCACAAAAACAGGAACTGCACCATACTGGATGATCGGCGCTACTGTTGTCGGGAATCCTGCTGCAACTGTGATCACTTCATCTCCCGGCAGGATCTGGCGTTCCCTGAGCAGCGGAGAAGTCAGTGTCATAAATGCAAGAAGGTTTGCAGATGATCCGGAGTTGACCAGAGAACAGTATCTTACCCCCAGATATTTTGCAAATTCATGCTCAAATTCCCTGGTATAACGTCCGGCTGTCAGCCAGAATTCCAGTGAACTGTCAACCAGATTTACCATTTCTTCTGCATCGTAGACTCTGGATGCATATGGGATGCGATCCCCCTTCTGGTATGGTTTTTTCTGATTATGATACTTCTCGCAATATTCCCTTGTCAGCTTGAGAATCTCTTCTCTCGCCTGCTGTTCTGTCATTTCTTCAAACATAATTTATCTCCCTCTGTTATCGTTTGTCCTTGCCTTATATTCCAAAATATTCTTTTATCTGAATATCTGTGTATGCTTCCATATCCGCACCATTCAGCCATGCCTGATACCATTCAACCGTATGATTGATTGCTTCTTTTACCTTCCAGTGCGGTTTCCAGCCAAATGTACTGTGAATTCTGGAGCAGTCCAGTTTCAGGAAGTTTGCTTCATGAGGTCCTCCCTGATACAGATTTTCCCAGGAGGCGCCACCTCCCCATGCTTCGCAGAAAAAATCTGCCAGCTGTCCCGTCGTGATGCAGTCATCATCGCCAGGGCCTACGTTGTAAGCACCTGCCTTCGAAGAATCTTCGTACTGACGTCCTGCAATCATCAGATAAGCTCCCAGCGGCTCCAGCACATGCTGATACGGCCTCGTCGAATGCGGATTGCGGACTGCGATCTTTTTCCCATCTGAAACTGCTCTCACACAATCCGGAATGATTCTGTCTGCTGCAAAATCTCCACCGCCGATCACATTACCGGCTCTCGCTGTAGACACCGCGATCCCGAGTTCCTTAAGGAAAGCTTTCTCATAGCTGTGTGTCACCAGTTCCGAACAGGATTTACTGTTGGAATACGGATCGTAGCCATCAAGTTCATCTGTCTCTCTGTATCCCCATTCCCATTCGTTGTTTCGATATACTTTATCAGTTGTCACATTCAGGAAAGATTTTACACTGCCGCACTGTCTTACTGCTTCCAGTACATTTACCGTTCCCATGACATTGGTTTCGTAAGTATATACCGGATTTTTGTAGGATTCTCTTACGATCGGCTGTGCTGCCAGATGCAGTACGATCTCAGGCTGTGTCTCTGCAAAAACTGCCTTCAGTTTCTCCAGGTCACGAATATCTCCTACAACGGAATGCATCTGTGATTCCAGCTTCAGCAAAGAAAAAATATCCGGTTCTGTCGGCGGTTCCAGTGCATATCCGGTCACTTCTGCTCCCAGATCAAGCAGGATACGGCAGAGCCACGATCCCTTGAATCCGGTGTGCCCTGTCACAAGAACTTTTTTTCCTTTATAAAAATTCACATCAAATGTATTCATGTCGATTTGTCAAACTCCTGTATATGGTTCCTTTTTGCCCAGAGAAGGGCATTATTAACTAACATTATACTATCATTTCTCTGCAAAGTCACTGCTTTTTCGCAGGGCACAAAAGGCTGATGCCTCACGGGGATTCTTCCCATGAAACATCAGCCTTTTATTAAATCATCTTATTAATTACTGCTCGTAACTGTTTCTACTTCTCAAACAGTTCTACCAGTTCCTGTCCATCGTCATATCCGGCGTCTTTCAGCTGCTCTACGAACCACTCATCCACACCGTCTACAGCTTCCTTGAAGGAATCGATATCCATATCTTTTTTCTCTGTGATGGTCACGCCGTTCTTTGACTGCCAGCGGTTCATGATCTCTTCATCACCGGAACGGTTGATATAACGCTCGTATTCAACTGCTTTCTGTCCGCACTCATCTACAACCGCCTGCTGCTCCGGTGTCAGAGTGTCATACAGATCCTGGTTGATACAGAAGAACAGACAGTCATAGATTGCATCCCACATGGAGCAGTATGGCTGAACCTCCTGTACACTTGCCGCATCGATTGCCGGCAGCGGATTTTCCTGACCTTCTACTGTATTCTGCTGCAGAGCTGTGTAAGTCTCGGACCAGTTCATGTTCGTTGCATCTGCGCCCCATCTCTTATAGCATTCCATAAGAAGATTGGAACCTGCCACACGAATCTTGAGATTCTTCATGTCATCCAGAGTTTTAACTTCATGCTTGCTGTTGGTCAGCTCACGGAAGCCGTTCTCTGCAATACCCATGCAGTGCAGGCCGTAGCTGGAAAGAATTTCTTTCAGTTTCTCACCCGCTTCACCGTCGAACTTCGCATCCGCATCATCATAGGAATCATAAATAAACGGAAGAGATACCACATTAAATCTCGGGTCAAACGCTGAGTAGATCAGATTGGAATGCATGGAAATCTGTACCGGATCTCCGTTCATCAGCGCCTGAATTCCCTCAGACTGGTTTCCATTGGTCAGCTGGTCTGCCGCGTAGATGTTGACTTTGATCTTGCCTCCGGTTGCTTTTTCCATCAGCTCGCCAAACTTACGTCCGCCATCTGCCCAGGTACTTGTCTCCGTTGTGGAGCATGCAAAGTTCCAGGTTGCCTCCGGCCAGTCAAGGTCACTGTGATCAGCCACCGTATCTGTAGATTCCTGTGTGAACAGGTCTACCAGTTCCTGTGCATCATCGTATCCTTCTTTTTCAAGTTCCTTTACAAACCACTCGTCTACGCCGTCGACAGCTTCCTTGAAGGAATCGATGTCCATATCTTCTTTCTCTGTAATGGTTACGCCGTTCTTTGACTGCCAGCGTTCCATGATCTCTTCATCACCGGAACGGTTGATATAACGCTCATATTCAACCGCTTTCTGTCCGCACTCGTCAACAACTGCCTGCTGCTCCGGTGTCAGACTGTCATAAATCTCCTGGTTGATGCAGAAGAACAGACAGTCATAGATTGCATCCCACATAGAGCAGTATGGCTGAACCTCCTGCACACTTGCCGCGTCGATTGCCGGCAGTGGGTTTTCCTGACCTTCTACTGTATTCTGCTGCAGAGCTGTGTAAGTTTCTGTCCAGTTCAGGTTTGTTGCATCTGCGCCCCATCTCTTATAGCACTCCATAAGAAGATTGGAACCAGCTACACGAATCTTAAGATTCTTCATGTCATCCAGAGTCTTGACTTCATGCTTGCTGTTGGTCAGTTCACGGAAGCCGTTCTCTGCGATACCCATGCAGTGAAGTCCATATTCAGAAAGCAGTTCTTTCAGTTTCTCACCGGCTGCCCCATCAAACTTCGCATCTGCATCCTCATAAGAATCATAAATAAATGGAAGGGATACTACATTAAATCTCGGGTCAAATGCGGAATAGATCAGATTGGAATGCATGGAAATCTGTACCGGATCTCCATTCATCAGTGCCTGGATTCCTTCAGACTGGTTTCCATTAGTCAGCTGATCTGTAGCATAAACATTGACTTTAACCTTACCGCCGGTTGCTTTTTCCATCAGTTCACCAAACTTACGTCCGCCATCTGCCCAGGTACTTGTCTCTGTTGTGGAACATGCAAAGTTCCAGGTCATTTCCGGCCAGTCAAGATCACTGTAATCTTCAATTGTATTAAAGGAATCATTGTCATTTCCGGCATCCTTGGAAGCAGTACTTCCTGTATCAGATGAGGCCTGATCTCCTGTGTAGGAACCATCTTTTGCAAGAGCTTTCGGAAGTGCTGTGGAAACTGCCGGTACATAAGTTACAACCAGAAGTACTGCAACACTGGCTGCGATCATCGGCATAACCGCTCTGGAAATCTGCTGAAGAGTAACCTCCAGACCTTTCTTGATCTTGATACTGATTGCAACAAAAAGGTTAACTCCAACCGGAGGTGTAACCTGTCCGATTGCAAGGTTTACGGTTGCCATAACACCAAATGCAACAACATCATATCCGAGTGCCTTACATACCGGAAGCATGATCGGAATGAAAATGTACATTGCAGAGTTTGCGTCAATAAAGCATCCTGCGATCAGGAAGATAACATTTACGATCAGA
The DNA here is from genome assembly GCF_934372025.1 of uncultured Blautia sp. Taxonomy (GTDB): domain Bacteria; phylum Bacillota; class Clostridia; order Lachnospirales; family Lachnospiraceae; genus Blautia_A. Next base: position 7,575 of record NZ_CAKROJ010000064.1, on the reverse strand, counting down.
AGGAAAACAAACTGGTTATGTGCAATGGATGCAAGCAGTCCGGATGCAGCATCTGCGATACCAAACTTGGTACATACAAATGAGAACAGGGATGCACTTGCAACGATCAGCATGATTCCACCGGTAGTCTTTGCAGAATCTACCAGGATGTCAAACAGATCTCTGAAGGATACCTCACGGTAGATCACCATACCTACAAAAAGTCCATATACAACAGATACTGCCGCAGCTTCTGTTGGTGTAAAAATACCACCGTAGATTCCACCAAGGATGATAATCGGCATCAGGAATCCCCAGAATGCATCTTTAAAAGTAGACCAGCGTTCCTTTGCAGATGCTTTTTCGCGGGACGGTTTGATATCATGTTTGTTTGCTTCAAGAAGTACTACAACCACAAGTGCCACACCCATCAGGATTCCAGGTACGATACCTGCCATAAACATATCTGCGATAGACACACCTGTAATGGATGCATATACAACGAAAGCGATACTTGGCGGTATAACGATCGCCACCGAACTTGCAGTCGCCATCAGTGCTGTAGAGAATGGTGCGGAAAAACCACCCTGCTCTACCATTGCCGGGATCAGAACGGCACCAAGAGCGGCTACTGTCGCCGGACCGGAACCGGAGATTGCTCCGAAGAAACAGGAAACAATAACACATACGATCGCGATACCACCTTTTTTGTGTCCGACACAGGTATCAACGAAATCGATCAGTCTGCGGGAAATTCCGGCTTTTGCCATGATATTTCCGGACAGTACAAAGAACGGAATCGCAAGAAGAAGGAATTTACTGATTCCTGAATACATATTTGTTGCAACAATCGTAAGTGAAGTTCCTGAATACAGGATCGCACATACAGAGGAAAGTCCCAGACAAAGTGCGATCGGCACACCCAGGATCAGAAAAACAAAAAATGAAATAAATAAAACAGCACTGATCATTTATTTGTCCTCCTTATCGTTCTTATTTCCAAAACAGACATCCAGGCAGTACTCAATAAAATGAAGAATCATACAGCCTGCTCCAATCGGTACAAAGGACCAGAAGATCCATTCCGGCCAGTTCAGTACGAAGGTTCTCTTGCCATTTTCAAGCTGGGTAATAACCTTATCCATACCATACTTAAAAAGAATCACTGAAAAAATAATGCTCAGTACCGTGATCAGGATCACTGACGGTTTTTTCAATTTTTTCGGAAGACGGTCGGTAACCAGTGTCAGACTGACCAGTCCTCCCTCACGGCAGGACAGTGCCGCTGCCAGAAGTGTAATGAGTACAAAGACCGCTACAACCAGTTCTTCTGTAAAAGACCAGGAGCGGTGGATCACTTTACGGGAAAATACATTTCCCACAGTGAGCACAAGAATCAGCAGTGTTGAAACAACCAGTACAATTTTTTCTACTGCTGCCAGTGCATTCATGAGTTTTTTGTAGACTTTCATCCTCTCTTCCTCCCCTATGCTATGATAATGTTCCGGTTTCAGAAATTAATGCATAAAAAAAGTCCGCCCCATCAGGGACGGACATATCATTCCGCAACCACCCTGTTTCTCCATTGAAACAAGTACGATTCTGCAACGTACCGGCATACGCGTCTCCTGTAACGGGGAGCCTCCGTGAAAACCTACTGACTGATAAAACGTTCGATTTTCCTTCTCAGGGATGATATTCAAAACAGTACGGTCACCGCATCACACCAGCCACGGCTCTCTGAAGACACATATCCTCTGCTTCTACTGATTCCCTTCATAGAATTTACTTCTGTGCTTTTATGTTTTACCTCTTTAAAGGAATGTAATTATTCTACAACTCATTTTCCTCATAGTCAAGAGTTTTTTTATACAGATATTATGCACTTCTGAACCAGAATATAATAATATATAGAAACTGTCAGCGGTGCTGAGTCCGGCTTCCAATCAATGGAAGTACGGCACAGGATATTCCAAGTACAACAACACTTAAAATTCGATGTGTGAACATAATATGCATGTAGGTATGATTTTTTGCACCAAATGCCCATATGTAAGGATATACGCATACTAGCAGAAAAATAAGACTTACGGACCAGCGATTCCAGCAGCGTTTGCTGAAAATAAGAATAACAACACACAATACTGCAAACAGAAGACTGAGTTTATAAACAATATTGTTCTGAGTATATCCCCTCAGGCACTGAAATACATCATTGAATGAAATAGTTGCATCACCTACCGTTGTACCGGAACGGACGCTGATAGCCTCCGAGGCATCTGTAAAATAATTATTTCCTGTGATGATTGTTGCCAGACACCATTTAGATGCCCACATACCAACATATCCAACAGCCCACATACCTGAGTAGAAAATCATATGCCACAGGTTTTTGAGGGGTGTGTTTTCCTGATCCAGAATAAAATAAAAGATCAGCGGAAATGCCAGTGCAACCACCGGGTAGGTAAGGAAGTCCACATAACTGGTCAGCATACCTGTTAACATGAAATAAATCCATATGTTGTTCTGAAACCATTTTTTATCATAGCAGATCAGAAGTACGATCAATGCGATGGATGCTGTATGAAAAACAGTAGAATTCTGCAGTGATACAGATATGGTCATTGGGGTCATGTAAGTGCATGCGAGCAGATAGGGAATAATGTATCCGCTCTTTTTGCGCCGGTACAAAAGAATACTGATCAGAACCATATAGATCAATATAACCAGACTGTTGAGCTGCTGAATCTCTTCAAGATTAAAAAACAGAAGAAGTGGTCTTAAAACGACCAGATATCCATGCCAGTAGCGTTCATAGGTGAGTTTCTTCTGTTTTTTTGTTGGAATAATACCACAATTCTGGCAGGACTCCTGCTTGGTGGCTTTTTTCTGATAGATACGGTAGTTTTTGACTGCCTGGTCTACGGCAGACTCATCACCGCTGTAGGCTGCAGTGAGAAGCATGATACAGTCAGTGAAATTATCAAGCATGGTCGTGGATCTGCCGGGAATAAGCTGCCAGTAATTTCCCTGTTGTACCAGGCTGTCTCCACTTTCTCTTACATGCAGTGCACGCCGGGTATCCCCCGGAAGAGAATAGACAGTACAAATAAGCCCAAAACCTAAAAGAACTGTCAGAAGAAATATTCCAATAGTCATACCAGTTTTTTTAAAGAAGTTTTTCATGTTTTTATATTAAATTCCTTTCGTTATAATAGATATCATATCTTTTTCATTCAGACAAAAATCTTATATACTGGGATTTTTTCTGCAATACTGGAAGAATGCCTCTTCCTGCTCTGAGCGAATCCCGTATTTTCTTCTCGCTATATAAAACTTTGACTTCCAGCTGGATGTCTCAACCGGAATCGTTACGATATTATGCAAACGTACTATGTCCATATAAGGCAGAATCGTGATTCCAAATCCATTCTCCACAAGACCTGCAACAACCTCGATCTCTTCTGCTGAACACACAGGTCTGACTTCTATTCCCGCTTCGGCAAAAACCTGCTCCTGCAGTTTTCTGAATCCGCTGGTCCTGGAAAACATTACCAGAGGATAACAGGAGACTTCTCTCAGGCTGACTGCAGCTCTTTTCTCCAGTGGATGGCCTTTGGGCACCGCTGCCGCAACATAAGATTCGCGGATTGGATAATACTCCAGTTCATCTGACTTCAAAAGTTCTGAACAAAAACCTATATCATATTTACCATCAAGAAGTCCTTCCTCTATCTCAGGTGTCAGACGGTTATAAATTACAAATGGAAACGTCTCTCTAAATTCTTTTAACATCTGTGGAATTGTCCTCGGTGCCAGCGGATACACACTCCCAATACGCACCGTTTTTTCTTCTGTTCGGAGCCCTACAGCTCTCTCCTCCATTCTCAGATAAGCATCCAGAATCTCTTCCACATCCTTCATCAGTTCTTTTCCATAAAGACTCAGACTTACATTACGCCCTTCTTTCTGAAAAAGCGGAACTCCATATTCTTCTTCCAGTGTTTTAATCGCATGACTCAATCCCGGCTGTGAAATGTTCAGTGCTTTTGCAGCTCTTCCATAATGCTGGATTTTAGCCAGCTCTGCAAAATATTTCAGATATTCAATATTCATATTTTCCTCTCGTATAGGTGTAGTTACTTATTTTCTTCTATCATAACATAATTCATTTATGTTTGGAATCATTTCATTCAGAATAATCATTTGTTTTTATCAATTTTATTATATATAATAAGCACTGTTCACAAAAAATACCGGAGCAAAGCTCCGGCTGCCATAACACCTTTCAGGAAAGAAGGATACAAAACATATGAATACAAAAAAATTTCATCTCTCTGGAGAAATCGCACTTCTGATCGTACTGCTGATCAATTCGCTTGCTGTTGACCTGATGTCCAAAAGCGGGTTCGGAATTTCAACAATCTCCTCTGTTCCGCTTATCTTCAGTAAAGCTTTTCCGACACTGTCTTTTGGAACCTGGAACTATATTTTTCAGACTCTGCTTGTTGTCACCCTGATGGTTCTGAAGCGTTCCTTTTGCCCGGGATACCTGTTTTCATTCATAGTCGGAATTGGTTTTGGCGAAATGCTTGATGTACATAATCTGTGGATTCAAAAGCTGCCTGATACTCTGACCCTGAATACTCTGTATTTTTTAGCAGGATTTGTTATTATGTGTATCGGCATCTGCCTTGCAAACAACTGCATGCTTCCGATCATTCCTACAGATATTTTTCCACGTGATCTTTCGCAGATCCTGACAAAAAAATACAAAATAGTAAAAACCAGTTTTGATCTCTGCTGTCTGACAACAACGGTTCTCTTATCTCTTACGATACTTCACAGATTTTACGGTATCGGAATCGGAACTGTCTTCTGTGCGTTTCTAACAGGAAAGGGAGTCTCCATCATCCAGAAGTTCATCAGCAAACATATTGAATTTTATCTTGCATCAGAACATGTAAAAAGAAGCTTTACATTGCATCGCTGTATTCACAGCGCACGGTGACTCTGTTCTGACTGTCCAGGGTACAGGTGAACAGACTGAGCGGCCATTCTCCGCTCGTCATATCATCCACACTCCAGGGCGTCAGTGCTTCTATCACAGCCACCTGATATACAAATCGGTTTCCGACTGCGTCTGTGAAAATCACTTCACTTCCCGTCGAAAGCGTCTTCAGTCGTCCGAAATGGGATTGATAATTATGTGCTGCGATCACCAGATCTCCCTTATAGGCACTTCCTGTATACCGGCACGGTGCAAGCCGCAGAGCCGGGTAACTCCATTCACTGATAACCGTCAGCTGCAGATCAAGTGACGGGATCTCCAGTGTTCCGATACATGCCGCACCACCAAGGCTGCTCAGGGTAAATTCCGGCATGTCCATGTCCGGATTCAGTATATAATCCGGCAGATCCTGACTGAGCAGCATATCTTTCTCTGTGTTCTCCGGCTCCCCTGAAGCATTCTTATTTTCTTCCAGATATTCTGCCAGGATTTCCTCCTGGCTTTGCTGAGCACGCTGACTGTCCCACAGGTTATACGCCAGAAGCAGGACTGCCGCTGCAAGAAAAGCCAGCCCGGCGCCTGTAATTATTTTCCCAATTCGATTTTTTCTCTTATCTCGCATTCCTTTTCTTCTTTTCGTCTCCGGAATTCCTTAATACTCTGCCAATCATCAGACAGCTCGCACCTGCGAGCAGCAGAAGCGGAAGCGGCCACCAGAGCTGTCCTGTCTGAGGAAGCTTCTGCCCCGGTTTTCCGGTATTATTTCCTTCGGTATTATTTCCCCCGTTCTCCGTCTGTTCCGGATTCTTTGCTGTATTTGTCACCATCACAGTACTTCCCTGCTGCCGGATACTTACCGTATAACCAGACGGCACGTCTTTCTCAGATACACTCCAGCGTGCCTGAGAAGAAAGATTTTCCCAGGTATAAGCCCATCCGTTCTCCTTACTCAGAATCTGGCTGTCCTCAACCGTTACCTTTCCATTCGCATCCTTCCTGAGCAGTTCAACTGTCACAGAAGTCGGACGTTTTTCTTTCTGATCCTTCTTCCATATCTTCAGGGCACGGAGCTTCGTCTGTGAATCCTCTGATTTTTCCTTATCATCATATTTTAGCTTTGGAGATATATGGTGCGGGTCTTCCTCTCTGACATCCGGAAGTACGATCAACGAAGCATTCGGAGCATAGACCATTGTCTTCCCCTTTTCCTGCACCTCAATTGTCTGTCCGGTTGCAAGATAAAGCCCTCTTGAGAGATTCTCAAAGTATGCAATTTTGTCATTTCCTGATTTCTTCACTATATCTGCTTTAAGTCCGTCACGACCGATGTAGTCCTCAAGAGCACGTGCTGCACCTTTCCATCCGTCCTGGTCTTTCTGATCCAGAGAAACCTGATAATTCTGAAATTTTCCTGTCAATGTGAAGCTGTCTTCATAATCTGCCACACGATACAGGGAAATCTCCATCCCCTCCGTCGGACAGATAAGCGAGATACTGCCTTTTGTCTCATCCGCTTTCTCCGCCGCCAAAACCGGCACCTTCGTCACCATCCCGGCAAGAGCAGCGACAAAAGCCAGCATAAATATTATATTTTTGACGCCTCTGCGACTGTTTTTCATCCTTCGATACTTCATCTTCTTCTCCCACTGCTGGTTCTACTTCTGTTTCGTATGGTTACCTTTTTGCTTTTCTTTCTTCTTTCTGGAACGCCGGGTCGACACATCCACTGCAATAAAACTAATAACAAGCAGCGGAATTGCGATACCTGTTGCGACAACCACTGTGTTCATCTTTGCGGCATCCGAAGTGATCCTGGAATCATCACCTGCACGATTTGCGATTCTCTGTCCACGCACCAGCAATCTCTGTGTATTGATTCCATATGGCGTACAGGTAAGAAGGGTACACAGATCCTTATCCTCTTCAATTTCAAGCGGTCCATAATCTCCCGGCTCCACAATACGAATCTGGTCAATCTCATATGTAAAAACCTGATCATAAATATGAAGGAGAAAAACATCTCCTTTCTGCAGCTTGTCAAGATCCGTAAAGAGCTTTGCACTCGGAAGTCCTCTGTGACCGGAAAGAACACAGTGTGTTCCGGTACCTCCTACCGGTAAGCTGGAGCCTTCCAGATGACCGATGCCTACCTGCAGGACGGAATCATCCACTGTGTGATAGAGGGCAAGCTTACATTTGATTTCAGGTATGGTGATATAACCCATCATTCCTGTTCCGTCTGCATTCAAAAGACTTTTATACAAAGCATCCTGCTCCTCTGACGGAGTAAAACGCCCTGCATCTGAAACCAACGTCTGATTATATTGTGCTGCCTGCTCCAGAGCCTGCTTCTTCTCCTGTACTCCCATCTTTTCGATACGATCCGAGTACTCCGCAACCGCCTGCGTCTGATGCTTCGAATTCCAGAAATTACTTACTGTCGGGTACAGCAGCAAGGACAGACCTGTAAGAAAGATAATTGCTGTAATAATTGTCGAAATATGCTTTCTCATGCTACAATCCTCTCCTTGCTGCTGTACAGGGAATAAAAATATTCCCTGTACAGCAAAAATATGTTGCTCTTT
>NZ_CAKROJ010000063.1 GCF_934372025.1 uncultured Blautia sp. | reverse complement strand
CACATAAAATTATTTATATCATTCTTGAATTTTTTATATTTAATAAAACAGAAAAACTTTTTAAAATAAAGAGAAAATGAGGAATAATATCATTATGAAAGAGAAATTCAGAAAAGTAATTTTGATGATGGGGATTCTGATCACAGCAGCGGGCGTGTGTCTGGCAATGTATGCCACGGTAAGCAACTGGTATTGTGAATACAGAGCCGGCAATGAAATTGAAACTTACAGTGAGACTGTCAGAAATACCAGTCAGGATGAGCTGACACATATCAAAGAAAATGTGATAGAATATAATCGCACTCTGGCATCAGAAGAAAGCACTTCATCGATAAGCTATGATGAGATGCTTGCAGCAACAGATGCAATTGGTTATCTGGAGATTCCGAGGCTTCAGCTGATGCTTCCTATATATGAAGGAACAGAGGAAGACGTTCTGGCAAGAGGAGTTGGACACATGGAGCAGACATCTCTTCCAGTGGGTGGAGCTTCTACGCACTGTGTACTTGCCGGACACACAGGACTTCCTACGGCAAAGCTTTTCACACATCTGGATAAAATGAAAGAGGGAGATCTGTTTTATATTCATGAACTGGATGAAATACTGACTTATAAAGTGGACAGGATCAGTGTGGTACTTCCGGATGAAACAGACGCCCTTCAGATAGAAGAAGGAAAAGATTATGTAACACTTCTGACGTGTGTTCCCTATGGTGTAAACAGTCACAGGCTTCTGGTCAGGGGAGAACGTACAGAGAATCCGGTGACTGCGGATTCACAGGAAAAGGCAGACAAACCTGTAAGTGCAGTCGTTTATGCAGTTTTTGCGGGAATCATTCTGATCGTGTTTTACATATGGTTCAAACGTAAAAGGAGGAGAGCGAATGAAAAAGAATAAGAAATGGACAGTACTGGCACTGATCTGTCTGCTGATGCTGATGGTACTGCCGGTAAAGGCAGAAACAGCAGGAAGCATTGCAATACAGCTTCATTCAGGTGCTGAGAAAGTGGAAATGACTTTGTATAAGGTTGCTGCGTATGCAGATGAAGAATATACAATGACAGAAGAATTTCAGGGTTGTGGAATCACGACGAAACAGCTTTCAGAAGCAAAAAACGTTTCACAGATTACAGAGACACTGGAAAAATATGTAGCAGCACAGAAGCTGAAGGGCATACAGAAAACAAAAAAAGCAAATGAAAAACTTCTTTATGAAGGACTCCTTCCGGGACTGTATTTTGCAGTACAGACAGCCGGACAGGATAAGGCACTTGCTGAGAGCGCGCTGATCCTGCTTCCATCTACAGAAAGCGGAGAAAAAAACTATCATCCCGAAGTTACAGTGAAATGTGTTTCACAGGTGGGGGCGGTGATCCTGAACAAAACAGATCCGGATGGAAACGTTCTGGAAGGCGCCTGCTTCAAGCTTCAGCAAAAGAACGGAGATTCCTGGAAAGAATTAAATGTTTCACTGACAACAAATAAAAACGGACAACTGCAGGTTTCCGGGCTTCCTTTTGGAAAATATCAGTTTGTTGAGACAAAAGCACCGGATGGATTTGTAAAATCTGACAAGCCAGCTGCATTTGAAATTTCCAAAGCAGGGGAAGTCACAGAAAACGGAGGGAAATATGAAACCCTGTCAGGAACAGTAGAGGAGGTTCAGGTAGTTAACCAGCCGGAAAAAGAAACTACACCAGGATCAGGCAGCCCAGACAGCCATGATTCGGGAAGCAGTACGAAAACGGGTGTAAAAACAGGAGACAATACACCGATCGCGCTGTTTGTGTTCCTTCTGGCAGCAGGTGCATGCGCAGGACTGGCAGCAGCTGTTAAAATAAAGAAAGGCAAAAAATAGAGATATCAAATCCGAAATTATTCGGGGGGGGGGTAGACCAAATGAGAAGCGTTCTGATTGTTGACGATGAGAGAATCGAACGAGAAGGAATCGCAGCTCTTCTCCAGATGGGAAATTATAACCTTGAAATTCTGGAGGCAGTGAATGGAAAAGAAGCATTGACAATATTGAGAGAAAAAAATCCGGAAATTCTGCTAAGTGACATCCGGATGCCACTCATGGATGGAATTGAACTCACACATCAGGCAAAAATCCTGAATCCGGATATAGCAGTTGTGATATTCAGTGGATTCAGCGATTTTAATTATGCCAAAGAAGCAATCCGTAATGGAGTGCGGGAATATATCCTGAAACCGGTAGATCCACAGGAATTCAGAAATGTTATGGATGATATTATGTCATATCTGGATGAAAAGAAGCAGAACAAAGCAGCAATACAGAAAAATCAGGAATTCCTTGGTCAGTATTTTCTACATAAATATATCCGCTATGGAAAACCTGAAGTCATGGATGATGCCATGGAGATTATGGATGTTTCCTGGTGGAGCAGAATCGGAAGAATGTTATTGCTGAGTGGTGAGGATGGTTTTTTTGAGAACTATGACGGTGATTTTGAACAGATGCTGACAGAAGAACTTCCATTTTCATTCCATTATCTGAATTATGACTCAGACAGTTCCATCCTTTGTTTTGAGAAGAATGTTAAAGTGGATTATTATGTTCTTGCAAAACATATTTTTGAGTTTGTTGAAAAAAGCTGCGGCAGACAGATTTATATTGCTGTTTCCAGTCAGCTTGAAGGGAAAGAGGCAATCCCGCAGGGAATGAAAGAACTGGAAAGTCTCATGGAAAACCGTTATTACCGAACGGAACAGTGGATCTTTATGCCGGATACAAACTGGGAAAACAAAGAGAATTATGAGCTTCCTCTTGAAATGGTCGAAAAAATGGAAGAAGATATCAAGCTTCATGATATTGCACATCTGTGGGAACATTACGATAAATTCATGAAATATAAGGAATATGGAGTTGGCTTTTCTTATATCTATATGAATTTCGTCTGTACCAATCTGATCAAAAGCATGTATATGCAGATGGAATATCCGGTCGAAAAATATACAGATATCATTGAAAAAATGTTCCATGTAGAAAGTATTCAGGGAGTTGCAGAGGCACTGGAAAAGACGATACATCTTTTTGAGCAAAACCTGTTTTCTGCCAAAAACAGTAACCGGAGTGAAGTGGAAAAAGTAAAAAGCTATATTTATGCACATTATCAGGAAGATATAAGTCTTGAATTCCTTAGTAGTGAAGTATATCTATCACCGGGCTATATGAGTTATATTTTTAAGAAAGAGACAGGCGAAGGTCTTGCTCAGTTTATCAGGAAATTCAGACTGGAAAAAGCAAAGGAGCTTTTGTGTACAACAAATAAAAAGATTGTACAGATCTGTGCGGAGACAGGATTTACGAATCCATCGTATTTCTGCAAGAGTTTCCGTGAGTACTATGGATGCAGTCCGGAACGTTTTAGAAAAAATGAGATTCAGAGAGAATCTATATGAAACATGAAATAATACATGAAAAATACAGATATTACAGAAAAAAATTGTATATATCTGTATTTTTTTGCGTTTTATGTCATATAACAACGATTGAAATTCTTATATATATCGAAAAAATGTTATATTTTTTATCGGATTTTATAAAGATATAATATTTTTAACTAAAATATGCAGAAAAGAAATTATGTGAATATACACATAATTAAATAAGATGTAAAGCAATATTAAGGGAAGGATGAGAGGATGAAGAAGCGCAAGTGGCATAAGATAACAGCAGCTCTGGCAAGTGTTGCTGTAATACTGTCATCACCGGGAATTACGGATCTGGTGAAGGGATCGTCAACTGAATTTGTTGATATGGAACCAATATCTGAGGAAACCATTCCGGCAAGTGAAAATGAAGAAAATATCTCAAGAGCGACAGAAGACTTCTCAGATACAACAGAAGATTTTTCCGAAACAACCGAGGAGACAGAAGAAAATTCCGGAAGTGAAACAGCCGCTGAGGAAGGTTCGGAGAATAACGAAGCAGACAGCGTAGACTGCATTGAAGATTTTTCCTGTGAAGACACAAGTGATACAGAAAATATCAGTCCAGATTCTGCTTCCGCTGTGACCGTTCTGCAGAAGGCAGAAGAGACAGAAAATACAGAGCTGGCACAGGGCGAGGCACACAAAGTTAGAATTACTTCAAGCGTTCCTGCAGGACAGGAGGCAGCAAAAGTCAGACTATATCTGACAGATGCACAGAATGAATCCCCGGTGACAGACCTTAAGATCACTCTTTCAAGTGGAGAGAGTACACAGGAGATCATCAAGGATCCGGTTCAGCTTCCGGAAGCCCTGAACCAGAATGAGTCGCTCACGGTTACACCGGTTACGGAATACCAGCTGGATGAAGACGGTGATTATGTATTTGACGAAGACGGTAATTATCAGATTTCAGCTTACTATCTGGAATATGAAGTACCGGCAGGTGGAAGTACAGCGTTTGAGGCATCTTTCGTTTATACAACAGATGTCGAAGAATATGATTTCCAGGCAAAACTCAGAGCCCGGATGTTCCGCGAGACAGAAGGAACAGGCGAAGAGATTTCACTGAACGAAGAGGAAAGCAGACTCACACTTATCTGGAACAGCCAGGCAGAGCAGGAAATGGAAGATGATGCTCTGGTGGAGATGGAAGAACTGGCAGTTGAGAATGTTGGGGATGCGAGGCCTTTGAAGGCTGGAGACTGGTTGTTCCTGGATGTGGAAAAGACTACTAGTTGGAACCTCGATGATGTAAAGGTATCCATCAATTATGGAGTCTCGGGGTATAGTTGGAATAATAAACCAATGACAAAAGGAAGAGATGGAAGATTTTGGATCCAGCTTACTACTGATATTGTTGGCGAAAACAATAGCTTTAAATTTACTTTAGATAATCCGAAGGGAGGAGGAGAGAAAAAATGGATGCCGGCGAGTGGAAATGATTTATCTTTCACTCAGAATAATGGCTCAAATCTCTATATAGCAACTGATGATTCGAACGGAAAATGGGGCAGTGAGTGGTATGATCCATTTGACAAGAATGATCACACTTTCTTCGCTGGAAAAACCATGTATTTTGAGAATAAACCAGGAAATTCGCTGGATGAAGTTTACGCAGTCTTTTACGAGAAAAACACAGAGGGGAATTTACAGCAAATAGGAGAGCCTATTAAAATGACAGCCATTCAGAATGGCTTTTCAGTAACAATCCCAGATGAAGTATGTTCGTATGTACAGTTTCAGGATGCATCTAGAAAGGTATTAGGTGATACTTACTCGAACTTCTACGGTCAGGGAGCTGGCGAAGAGGATGTCGAGAGTTTCCTTTTTGCAGTCGGATCCAAGGATTGTTATATATATGCCGGAACAGCCGAAAAATCCACCTGGGGAGTGCTGGGAGAGAGAACCGTTTATTACGATGCGACCCTGTCAAAGATGTCTTATGCAGGAAGCAGTGATAAAAATGGTGGCAAGGGAATTCCAAATGATAGTAATGATAGTAATTCAAAGGTTTACTACTATGCCACCAAAAGTGATGGTACAACCGTGCATGATAAAATGACAGTAGTGGAAAACTCAGATAACAACCTGTGGAGTGCTAAGATTCCCGGAGATTGCACAAAAATCCGTTTTGCAGGATATGAAGTGGAAAATGCAACTACTTCGGAGAATGGTGACGAAACAAATCTGGTGGATATTCCAGGAAACCTGAAAGATCCATGTTACTTTGGTGATGACAGCGACGATGTGATCTATAAAGGCGGCAAACGTGGTGGTTACTGGGGCGAGAAAGACAGCGTCCGAGATGCAGAGAGCGGTAAAGAAGATAGTACGGTTGTTGATATACCGGAAGGAACATTCACCAGGGATTCCGATACCATGTATGTCGATACCACTCTGTACGATTATTATTCAGACTATGAATTGAATGGACAAAACCGTGATAATTATGACACAGTAGAAATTGCCAGTCACAGAATCTACCAGCCGTTCAGACAGTTTAATCAGGCTTTAAGTACATATTATGAAAAAAATAATGTAACCTATCCGCTTTACTGGGGAAACTTCCAGAATTTTAATGGTTCTCATTATAGTGAGATTGCAGGAACTTTAAATCTATATGGATATTCAGAAAATGAAAAAAACAAGTTTTTTTATGAGAACAACTCAATGTGGGATAGTAACGGACAGAAAATAGAACAGGGAGGACAGAATGCAACACAGGGCTTAAGTGGAGCGCAGTTGTCTGGTGGATCATTGACACTGGCAGGAGGTGCGATTGCCCCGTTTTTTGATGAAGGTTTTCTTAAGGGCAATAACAGTAAGAATACAGTCCTGGGAAATGTATACCATAATGTTACTTTCCCATTTATAAAAAAAGCATTGACAAGTTCATCGACATCTTCAACAGGAACCGTTGACTACTGGTGTTTTGACAGTGCAGATCAAAGTAATTCAAATAAAAATCTTCGTCTGAAATATGATTCTTCAAATGGATACTTTCTGCAGTCAATGAATGAGGTTGTAAGGGGGCAGACAGTAGAATCTGGACATCCAGCCACAGCAGATGGAAATTATTTTCCTTTAAACTCATCATCGGAGAGTGGAGATGCCTGTAAGCTGAATTATGGATTTGGACAGAAACTTCAGTTTAAATTTCGTCTGACACAGGGTGGAACAGTTACAACTACAAAAAGTGAAGAAGTTCCGATAGAATTCAACTTTTCAGGTGATGATGATGTATGGGTATTCATAGATGATCAGCTGGTTCTTGATGTGGGCGGCGGTCATGATGTTGTATCCGGCCGTATCAATTTCCAAGACAGGACTGCCTGGGTAAGTAAAGTAAAGAATCAGTCAGGCGGCGGATTTATGAATAATAAAACAACAGATTTTCCAGCATCTTTAAAAAATGATTCGAATTTTTACAAAAAAGAACATACTTTGACCATGTTCTACATGGAGCGTGGACTTTGGGAATCTAATATGAAGGTTACCTTCAACTTCCCGGATGAGAATCAGCTTCAGGTAGAGAAACAGGTGGACACAACAGGTGTAAATGATTTGTTCTCGGATCTGTTCAAAAATGCGGATTTGTTCGACTTTACAATAAAGAATCTTGCAACTCATTATGGAGCAAAAGATGCTTCAGGTATAACAACAGCAACAAACCCAAAAAAAATCAGTGAGCAGGTTTATTCATTGAGACCAACGAATGAGAATAACACATTCAAACAGGAAAAAATAAATGATTCAGATGCAATTCACTGGTATGCGAAAGAGCAGGATGTGGAAAGCAATTATCGTGATCAGCGGTATGGAGAACTGACATTAACCAGTCCGGTAGATATTTCCAATATGCAGTATCTGGAATTTAAGTTCTATTACGATCACGATGATACACCATCACTTTCTAATATGTATCTGCAATTGGTAGATTCAAGTGGAAAGGTGGCAGGCTGTCTGGATAAGGAAAATAATAAGGAAACTCTTTCCGGACGAACTTATGGTACTGTTTCTGTTGCGAGCAAACAGTGGATAACTGTAAAACTGGATCTCACAAAATTGTCAGGAATTGAAGGCTTTGGTAGCTTGAAAAAAATCCGTTTCGGTTATAACTATCCAAGAGATATTTATCTGAAGGATTTTATATTCCGTCCGACGGCAGAACTGACAGCTTCTACCGGATTTGTGACGAAGCAGTATGATATCGCGGACTATGGTTCAGCTGAAACAGGTAAACTTGAGAATCCCAAAGGTGCGGTGTACACTTCTTCTGCAAAGTCAGGAGCCTATGCAATTGAGGATGATGGAAGCTTTGTATTGCGTGATAAGGAAACCATTACATTTAAGGATCAGTTCCGTCGAGGCAGTTATATTTACCTGAAAGAAGAAGTCGATCCAAATCTGTTTGAGACGACCTGGACCATGTTTGAGAATGGACAGTCGGTGACTTCCATGGGAGCAGGAAGTACTGTAACAAATCCGGTGACTTCCATGGGAACAGGAAGCACTGTAACAAATGAAAGCGTGGGCAGTCTTAATAAGGTGACAGGGCTTTCCGTTAATGATGGAAGAACAGAAGTATACAAAGAGGGAAATGACACAGAAGGTCAGAAAATCAATAATGCTTATAAGGGCACGAAACCGTCAGAGAATACGTTCGTATTCCGTTCCTATGCGAAACCGGATGATACTACGACTTTAACCAAATTGAAGGCAGTCTTTTACAACAAAGTTAAGACAGGTTCACTGACAATCAAGAAAGAAGCTGCATATCCGACAGATCAGTTGGATGGTACTTATAGATTTAAACTTACATTTACCAATGTGGGTGGTGCCGGACTGGAGACAGCGCCGATTGAAGTACCGGAAATATCTCTGAAAGCCAATGAATCCTATACGATCACAGGAATTCCGATCGGAACCTTCTTTACGATCGAAGAGATAACACCGACCGATGGCTCCACTCTCGACAGTATTTTGCTGAAGCTGAATAGAGTGCAAGTGCAGCAGAAAGTCGGAACGACCGTACTTCAGGGATATATCAAACCAGCAAATACAACGGGAGAAGAATCACAGGCAGAAGTAGTATTTAAAAATACGAAAAAACCAAAGGTAAATCTGTCTGTGGAAAAACTCTGGGAAACAGCAGCAGGTGAACCTTATGCAGGAACACTTCCGGATAAGATTTATGTCCAGCTGCAGAGATGGTCGTCAGATACAGGTGAATGGAAGGCAGTAGATTATAACAACAGTAGTTATACAGAGCTGACATATAACATTTATACTAAACAATGGAAAACATCATTTAAAGATCTGGATAAATATGTGGACTATACACAGACACCACAGGTTGCATGGCAGTATCGTATCGTTGAGGTAACCCTGACAAAAGGTGCAGATGGAACAGTGACAGCAGTAACACCTGTGGAAAATGGAGGCAGCATCGAGTTCACAAACGCTGGTATGTTTAAGGTTTCTTATGATTATGCTAATACCAATAGTGATTCAGGAATCTCTATTGGGGAAGATAATAATGGTTCTGCAATAATTACCAATACCTACCAGCCGCCAAAGACTAATATTCAGATTTTGAAGATAAAGGCAGGAACAGCAGGAGATAATCCGGAAAAACTTGTCGGGGCAGGATTTAAGCTTGAAAAACTGGATGCTGATGGAAATATCGACCGTGCCTTTACACCACAGAATGTTATAACGGGTGATGGAAAGGAAAATGGAAAACCTGGACTTGGACTGGCAAAATTTGAAAATCTGGAAGATGGAACCTATCGGATCACAGAGATAAAAGCTCCGGAAGGATACAATCTTTTGAAATCACCGATCACGGTTGTGATCAACAGAAGAGGAAATTCCATCACAGTAGATGGAGGTGAAAATTCCATTGGAAGCCTTCAGGATAATACACTTACGATCCAGGTTGCCAATCAGGCAAAATTCCAGCTGCCGGCAACAGGAAGCTGGAGCAGACTGATCCTTGGCTTTACCGGTGCGATCATCGCCGGAACTGCGGTAATCATGTATCTGTTGTTACAAAAGCGGAGAAAGGAGGGCAAAACTTCCTGACCGCTTGAAGAAACAGACAGATGATTCAAATATATGATACCAGGGTTGTCGCGTGCAATGCACGAAACAATTCTCAGGTATCTTAAAAAGAAAAATGAAAAAGGAAATGAAGAAAGAGAAAGAGAGGAAACGAGTATGAAGAAATTCAAAAAACTCCTTGCCGGTCTCCTTGCCGGCGCAATGATGCTGGGTAGCATGTCAGCAACTGCATTTGCAGCACAGACAACGACACCTGCGACAATTGATACAACTAAGAAAGGATCATTGACAATCCATAAGTATGAGTATAATGGTAATGACACTACTCATAAGGGTACTGGTTCAGAGAATGATACTGTGCCAGAGGGTGCAAAACCTCTTGCAGGTGCAGGATTTACTATTTATAAAGTGGCAGGTGTTGATGAACTGACATCTTATTACAGTACAAATCCGACAGAACTTCCTAATAAAAATACTTATGTAGAAAATGGAAAAATCAAAAGTGCTTATAGTAGCAAAAAAGTTGGAGAAGAAGTAAAAACAGGTGCTGATGGAACAGCAACATTTACAGAACTTGAACTTGGTTTCTATGTAGTAATCGAGACATCAACTCCTGATAAAGTTACCACTCCGGCAGATCCATTCCTGGTATCTATCCCGATGACAACGGCAGAGGGTGATAACTGGTTATATGATGTACATGTTTACCCTAAGAATGTGACAACTTATGGTGGCGTGACATTAGAGAAACAGGGAAAAACGGGAAATAGTACCGACACAAATCCATTGAGTGGTGTAGAATTTATACTTCAGAAAAAGAATGGCACTGGATGGACAAATGTCACAAAAAATGAAAGTGATAACTCTGATTTATCACTTGTAACAAACGCAGAAGGTAAGATTACTGTAAATGGTCTTTCACAGGGTACATACAGATTCATCGAGACTGACCGTGGTAACAATGATGGATATATCATGGATGGTGCGAAAACCTATGAATTTACCGTAACATCAGAAGGAAAAATCACTTATGGTGGAAAGACAGATAATAATATCAAAGTTTCAGTAACCAACGAAAAACCTGACATGACCAAACAGGTGCAGGACAGAACATCAGGTGATTGGAAACAGGAAACAGATTACAATGTAGGTGATATGGTACCATACCAGATCACGGTAGATGTACCATCCAATATTACTAAATTAAAAGAATTCACACTTACTGATACACCAACAAATCTAAAAGATGATATCACAAAAGTAGTAGTGAAGTGTGGTGAAAGTACTCTAACAGAAGGTACAGAATCAGAATATACTATAGCACGGGATGAATCTGAAAACGGATTCAAAATTACTTTTGATACTTCTAAGATGGCTGCTTATGCAGGAAAACAGCTTGTAATCACTTACAAAGCAGAACTTCTCGACACAGCAGTTACAACAACAGGTGGTAACACGAACAGCGCAAAGCTGGAATACTCCAACAAGATTCTTCCAGATACAGATGATGGAAGCAACCCGAATAAACCAGGACAGCCAGAAAAAGATTCTATCAAGAATACAACAACTGTATATACCTTCGGACTGCAGGTAGTAAAGAAAGCCGAGAATGAAAACGGTAAAGCACTTGAAGGTGTGCAATTTGATCTTTACAAAGAAGTGCCAGCAGGTACTACTGGTGCAGCATCAGCTGAGGAAGTAACAGCGGCTGGACTGGATTCCACTAAAACATGGCTCAAAATTAATAAAGATCCTTTAACAACTAATAAAAAAGGTATTGTTTCTCAGAGTGGTCTTGCAAACGGAACTTACTATCTGGTAGAGATAAAGACACACGATGGATACAATCTTCTGAAAGCACCGGTTGAAGTTAAATTAAATATTGAATATGAGACAACTACAAAAAATGAATACTATAAAGATGAAAACGGTGTGAAAACTCTTGTGAAACATGAAGTTACAAAGACAACCTTTGATAATGATGATACAAAAACAGAAGGAATTCACACAGAAACCATCATCAACAAAAAAGGCTTTACCCTCCCAACAACTGGTGGTATGGGTACAATCGCTATCACAGCTCTTGGAGTTGCCCTTGCATTCGCAGGTGTTCTGATCATCGGCGCATCCAGAAAGAAAACTGTGAAATAAGAACTGAGGAATGATTAAATAATAGAAGAATTCATTAATTAGCTACCATAAATCCTCTTTTTGAATAAATCCTACAGGACAGACTCGTCACTCTGCCGTAAGGCAGAGTGTGGGTGTGTCTTATTTGCCTTATATGCAGATGTCTGAAAAACAGCTCAGGCCGCTTCATATAAGACAAATGAGAGGCAGGGTCAAAAGCCCCGGCTATCACAGGGAAAGGAACTACAGGTCATGAAGAAACCAAGGCTGACGACGATTTTCAGTATGATCCTGATCTTTGCGGGAATCTCGCTCGCATTATATCCGACCATCAGCAATATACTCGCACAGAAGCATGCTTCGCAGGCAATCACGGAGTACAATGATGAGATTAAAGACATGGATGAAGAAAAGATCGATGCGGTAAAGGAAGCCATGCAGCAGTATAATGAACAGCTTGGAAATGCAGTTACCCAGGATGCCATCGGTGAGCAGCAGACAGGCACCAGTCATGTGGATATGCTGGATATCGGAGATGTGATCGGTTATCTGACTGTGCCGGTGATCAATGTAAATCTTCCTATATATAAAGGTACATCACAGGATGTTCTGGCCAAGGGAGTCGGCTACATTCCGGAGACTTCTTTTCCGTTGGGAGGAGAGAGTACGCACAGTGTGCTGACAGGGCACAGAGGACTTCCGGATGCCAAGCTTTTTACAGATATGGACAAGGTACAGAAAAAAGATCAGTTTTATATTCATGTGCTGGATGAGGTACTTGCGTATGAGGTTGATCAGATCAAGGTGGT
>NZ_CAKROJ010000062.1 GCF_934372025.1 uncultured Blautia sp. | reverse complement strand
CTGGTTGGTAAATCAGCAGGTAACGCATTCTTTGAAATCGCTGCAAAAGCATTCAAAGAAACAGCAGAAGCTGAAGGTGCAACAGTAGATGTTGTTTACCCGGAAGCAGCTACAGCTGATGCTCAGATCAAAGTTCTTGACAACCTGATTTCTCAGCATCCGGATGCAATCTGCATCTCTGCAAACGACGTTAACGCTCTTCAGGCTAAACTGGAAGAAGCTATGGATGAAGGAATCAAAGTATCTTCTTTCGACTCCGCTCCGAATAAAGACAGCCGTCAGATCTTCGTAAACCAGGCTGGTACACAGCAGGTTGGACAGGCTCTTATGGATGCAGTTCTTGACATCTCCGGTGGAGAAGGACAGTTCGCTATCCTTTCTGCAACATCTCAGTCTGCAAACCAGAACGCTTGGATCGACGCTATGAAATCCATCATGGAAGGCGATGAGAAATACAGCAAACTGGAACTTGTAGAAGTAGCTTATGGTGATGACGAACCTCAGAAATCTACAGACCAGACAGCAGCTCTTCTTCAGAACTACCCAGATCTGAAAGTTATCTGCGCACCTACAACAGTTGGTATCGCTGCAGCAGCTAAATACCTTCAGGACAACGAATCTGCTTGCAAACTGACAGGTCTTGGACTTCCATCTGAAATGGTTGAGTACACAGGCGATGACGATGCACATTCCTGCCCATACTTCTATCTGTGGGATATGCAGGGCCTTGGAAAACTTTCCGCTTACACAACAATGGCACTTGTAAAAGGTGATATCACAGGCGCACAGGATGAAACATTCACAGCTGGTGACATGGGTGAATTCACAATTACACAGGCTGATGACGAAGGAACAGAAGTTGTTCTTGGTCTGCCTCTGCAGTTCACACCAGAAAACGTTGAGGAGTACGCTGCACTGTACTAATCAGAGTGATATAATGTTAAAGTTTTTCTGAATATGATAAATCCTTTAAAAATCCTTTAGAAACAGGGCGGAGCCGATGTGGCTTCGCCTTGTTTTTTGAGGATATATTGCTTTATATTATCTGGACATGGTAGAATAGGGGCAGTTAAGAATAATAGCAGCAAAGAAAGCAGGAGAAGCAGATGCAGCAGATTTTATTGGATCAGTTAAGAGTCATTACAGAAGAAGAACAGCGTATTCTGGATGGCGTGGCAGAAGTGGATAAAGATCTCTACACTTCAGGAAAGGATTTTACAGTGGACAGTGCCAAGATGCTCAGCGAGGGCAAACTGATTGCTGTGCGTACCCATACACGTTTTGTTCATTTTCCGTCGCACCGTCATAACTTTATCGAAGTACTTTATGTCTGTCAGGGACAGCTGACGAATATTATCGGCGGCAAAGAAGTTGTGATCAGAGCCGGTGAGCTTCTGTTTTTAAATCAGTTTACCAGACATGAGATCTTGCCGGCCGGAGAAGGTGACATTGCAATCAACTTTATGATCCTTCCGGAGTTCTTTGATGTGGCATATACAATGGCTGGTAATAATAATGTGCTTGCAGATTTTCTTGTTAATGTACTTCGACAGGATGAGGAACGCGGAGAATATCTGCATTTTAAAGTAGCAGAGGTTCTGCAGATTCAGAATCTTCTGGAAAATATGATCTACTCTCTTGTTACAGGAAAAGGTGACCAGAATCGCATCAACCAGACAACGATGGGGCTGATTTTTCTCTATCTTCTGGAATCTGTTCAGTATGCAGAGATGCGCCTTCCGAATCAGTATGAGAATATGATCGCGATGACGACACTGGACTATATTGAACAGCAGTATAAAACGGCTACGCTTACAGAACTGTGTGAAAGGCTTCATCTGCCGATGCATGTGCTCAGTAAAATGATTCGTAAGAATACAGGATTTAACTTCAAGGAATTGCTTCAGCGTAAGCGCCTGAATAAAGCTGTGGAGCTGATGTGTGAGACAGATCTGCCGATTGCCGATATCATTGCAGCGGTTGGATATGAGAATGGGAGTTATTTTCATCGAGTGTTCAGAGAACGCTATCATACAACTCCAAGGGCATTTCGGGTGGCAAACAGTACAGAAGAACGAGTGAGACTGTAAGATGAATAATTGTGTGTGATGCGGAGAAAAAAGGTTCATGGAACATAAAAAAGGGACATGCAGATGTAATGATTTACATTTACGTGTCCCTTTAGATTTTATTTTATCTTTCGTATCAGACAAGAACTGTCCGTGATCATATAGAACATGAATGCAGAGAAACTGCTGTCCTGAATAATTGGAAAAGTTCTCTTTTGTGTTCTGTTCATTTGTGCATATTCTAAAATCTGTGGTTAGTATATCACATGGCCAGATTTTTGACAAGCTCGATATCTGACGCTTTTACTTTGAGATTTGTCTCAATTACTTTGCCTTCAGCAGTTGTGATTTTTATCTCAATAAGTGTATCTTCTTTAACAGCAGTGCTGGCTGCCTGAAGAAATTTCGGGAATTTCGGATGATTCCGGGTAAAAGTTGCCCAGGAATTTTTTAACTGCATTAAATTGCCAAGATTCATGTAGAGTGCCTCCTAATTCTGAAAATTAATCTGTTCGCCCTGAATGACCGGGTAACAGATCAAAGTGGTTCCATCCAGATTTTCTCTGTGCATATCGACTGCACTGATCTGGTGATTTTCATAAGTTGTATAATAGTAGATCCCTTTTGTTGCATTGCAGCAGGATGTGTAGAGCGTAATCTCATATTTTCCCTCTGCAACTTCGCAGCATCCGCGCTGCTGATCAACAGAGCCAAGAATATGGAAAAACTGGCTGACACTTTCTGCCTCGGAATCGCCGGAGAAGGAATTCATCTTTGTAAAAGCGACACGTGCAAAACGGGAAGCTGAAGAGAGGTCTCCCGGAAGTCCAAGAGCACCCATGCCGCGGCTGTAGGCGTTAAGTGCCAGATTATCCGCAAAAGTATTCACCGGCTGTTTCGGAGAAAGGTGCATATAGTTATTCAACTGGAACATCTGCTGTGGAAAAGGCGGGTTATTTGTGAGCACACCGACCGGATTATCGTAGATGTGCAGACCGTCTGCCATGGATTCCACGGTAATGGATGCCGTTTCATCTGAGATGATCCAGTGAAGCTGTGCCAGAGGAAACTGCTCGCTGAACGGAGTATTTGTCAGATTCATGTGAGCAAGAAGTTCACGTGCTTCTGCGACAGAGGCACACTGACTTAAGATCCAAGGAATAAATTCAAACTGAGCGACGTTGTCTATATCTGGTTTTATATCGGCATAAGCAGCATTTCCAACAAAATTAAGTCCTGCCATGCCGACACCTTTTTCATTGATCGCATCATAATATAACGGATAATCTCCGGCTACATGTGCCATACCGATGATTGCGTAATGTGTTTCTTTTGAACCGGCATGACGGAAGTGAAAAGGATAATTCCGTGGAGTGATGGTGATCTGATCACCGTAAGAAAATTCGTAGTCCAGTGTTCTGCCGAAATAAAAATCTTTTGTTTTATATGTTGCAGCTGTACACATAATAATTCCTCCTTAGAAATTGAAATCTGCATAATCTTCTGGTAAAAAACGATGATAAATGATATGGCAGCCTTCGTCTTTGAAACAATAGTAGTAGGGATCTTCCGGTCTGTCTGCAAAACGGATCAGCAAGTCAAATTCATCACCATCCATTTTTTTTGTAATTACATTCTCTGAATAAGTATGGAACAGATCCAGAATTTCATTCATGGTACAGCCGTGCTTTGCAACTAATTCTACAAGCTGCCGGATGAATTCGTTTGGTGCTGTATTGTCATGCACATAGACCGTGCCTTCTTCCGGGATGTGGAAACAGAAACGGTCGCCTTTGTGAGAGACTTCAATCTGTCCCAGTTTTTCTGTGAGAGAATCAGGCAGAGCATTCAGACGTTCCTGCATCTCATCGGCACTGTCGTTGGCAGAAAAGAAATGGTTCAGGGAAGAAAGCGGATAGTACAGACGGATATCTTCTTTGAAGAAACCGAGTTTGGCCTGTTCTTCCTTAACGATATCGATCAGATTTTGCTCAACTTTATCGTAACCCATAACGGGACCTCCTTTATAAGTTAAATTGCTGCAACATATTGTAGCAGATTCAAGCATAAAATACCAGAGCCGTTCTGAAAAAACAGAACGGACAGATTCGACAAAATGTTACAAAAATAGCTCGTTGACACTTAATGTATGTCAGGGTATCATATGATTAAGTAATCAAAAATATCTTTTTTATACAAATCTAAAGTTTATAAAATCTTGGCACATCGTCGGTATATTTCAATGAAAAATAATATAGGAAGTGTTAAGATGAAAAGAACTCTTTACCTGCTGAAGAAAAGGAGGAATGAAAATATCAATCTTCCAAGTGATGCAATTTATGAGTATGAAAAAGTTGTCTGAAAGATAAGAATGGAGAATTATTATGTTAGTTTTAGTATATCGTAAATGCAGCACCTGCCAGAAAGCCCTCAAATGGCTTGGTGAACACAAGATTTTTTTCGAAGAGCGCTCGATCATAGAAGAAAATCCTACATACGAAGAGCTTAAAGAATGGTATGGAAAAAGCGGAATGCCACTTAAGAAATTCTTCAATACCAGTGGCATGCTCTATAAACAGATGAACCTCAAGGACAAACTTCCGGAGATGACAGAGGACGAACAGCTTAAGTTACTTGCTACGAATGGCATGTTGGTCAAACGCCCGCTTGTAGTCGGGGAGGATTTCATTCTGACAGGATTCCGCGAGAAAGAGTGGGAAGAAAAGATTCGGGGGTAGAGATGATTCCTTTAAAATTGGAAACGTTACTTGCGGGCAAAACTGTTGAACAGAATCGAGTAGAGTATAAAGAGGGATGGAATCCCAATGATATTATCCATACAATCTGTGCGTTTGCGAATGACTTTCATAATGTAAATGGTGGATATCTTGTTATTGGGATAAAAGCAGAAGATGGAATTCCAGTCCTTCCACCACAGGGGCTTCCGGCAAACCGTCTGGATTCCATCCAACAGGAAATTTTTCAGTATTGTAATATGATCACACCAAGGTATATTCCAAGGATTGAAGCTGTCGATTACAGGAATACAGGGATATTTTTACTCTATCTGTGGTGCAGTGCAGGAGACAGTGGACCGTATCAGGCTCCGGTGGATGTATATGCAGAAAAAGGAAAGAAGAAAGACAAACGCATGTACTACTGGATCAGACCGGCATCATTGACGGTTGCGGCTGGCAGGGAAGAAATTGCAGATTTATTTGACAAATTCAATTCGGTACCGTTTGATGATCGCATCAATCGTAAAGCTACAACAGCAGAGATACGGCGTGGATATCTGGAAGATTTTTTGAGAGACAGCAGGAGTTCACTGGTTGATGAAATTAATAAAAGCTCTATGGAAGACCTTTTGATATCTTTAGAAGTGGCAGATGAAACAGATACGGAACTGGATATACGAAATATTGGCGTGCTTATGTTTACGGAAAGACCGGATAAATTTATCCCAGGAGCACAGATCGATCTTGTGAAATTTAATACAGAAGAAGCAGAAGGATCAGACGATTTTTTTGAAAAGACGTTTTATGGTCCAATCTGGAAACAGGTTCGAGATGTCCTTGATTATATTAATACCAATATTATAGAAGAAAAGGTTGTTAAGATACAAGGACGGGCAGAATCAGAGCGTTATGTGAATTATCCTTATAATGCGCTGGAAGAGGCTCTTGTAAATGCAGTGTTTCATAAGTCGTACAGAGAACCGGAACCAGTAGAAGTTCGAATTTATGTGGATCGTATCATGATTATTAATTATCCGGGTGTAGATAAATATATCAGTCAGGAAAAATTTAAGTCTGGAAAAGCAAGAGCGCGCAAATATCGCAACAGAAGAATTGGAGAGTTTTTTAAAGAAATCGATTTGTCCGAAAAACAGGGAACCGGAATTACAAAAATTCTCAGAGAGCTAAAAAAGAATGGTTCTCCAGCCCCACTTTTTGATATGGATGAAGAGCGAAACTATCTCGAAACTACCATTTTTATAAGAAACGGATTTAATCAGAGTACAATGTCCGAAAAAATGTCCGAAAAAATGTCCGAAAAAATGTCCGAAAAAAACAGCAGGGACAGTTGGGAAAATAATCTGGATTATAGGGTGATAATAGACCAGAAATCCTTTTGGGTAGAGGAAAAGCATTCAACAATGTCAGAACTGGAATTAGAAAGACTGCACCGGTTACTGGCATATATGGAGCAGATAAAAGGACTTAATGCGATAACCAGTGCCAAAGCAGCAAAGATTCTGGATATCCAGCCTAAAACAGCAGCTCGACTACTCTCGAAGGCAGAAAAAAATAGTATTTTCGAAAGTGAAGGCAAGACAAAGAACAAAATCTACAGATTAAAACACATTTCCTGATGAAAATCATGAAGAAATACGAAGTCTGAAGTCATATGTCAATATTTTTATACTGTAAAATTTTGGTTCGTGAAAGTTTTATCCATTTATCTATTGTATTTTTGCATGCATTCGTGTAAAATAGATTACAATTTAGCCTAGTAAAGTATGAACGCGTGAATCAAACTGTTATGCAGGAAATATTCGGCATCTGATAACGCGGCAGAAATACAATAGAGATGAAGGAGAGAGAACATATGGCAGATCATGAAATGTTGAATCTGGAAGAGATGGGCAACCTGAAAGATAGTATGGAGTTGCTCGGAGAAGAACTGATGAACGGACATCGGATCAACCCGAATCTGTTTGTGGAATATGATGTTAAGAGAGGACTTCGTGACTCCGCTGGTAAAGGTGTCCTGACCGGTCTTACAGAAATTTCAGATGTTACAGGATATGACCTCATCAATGGTCGGAAGATTCCGGCACACGGAAGACTGTATTATCAGGGATATAATGTAAATGATATCGTGGATGGCCTTAAAGACCGCAAGTTTGGATTTGAGGAGACCATTTATCTTTTAATGTTTGGAAGACTTCCGTCTGAAAAAGATATGGAAATGTTCAAAAATGTTATGGAGAGTTTTGAGACACTGTCAGGACGATTTGTTCGAGACGTTGTTATGAAAGCATCAAACGGTGATATCATGAATGCAATGCAGAGATGCATTCTGACTCTGTATACCTATGATTCCAGACCTGAGGATATTTCAGCAGAAAATGTTCTTCGTCAGAGTCTGGAAATGATCGCAAAGCTGCCATTGATCGCAGTGTATTCCTATCATGCGTACAGACATTTCCGTCGGGATGAGATGCTGTTTATCCGTAATCCGGAAAAGGGACTTTCCCTTGCAGAAAATATTCTTCTGATGCTCAGACCAGACGGAAAATACACGGAACTGGAAGCTAAGGTTCTTGATATCGCTCTGATCCTTCATGCAGAGCATGGCGGTGGAAACAACTCTACATTTACTACACATGTAGTAACTTCATCCGGTACAGATACCTACTCCTCAGTTGCAGCATCCATCGGTTCGCTGAAGGGACCACGTCATGGAGGTGCAAACCTTAAGGTTCAGAACATGTTTGAAGATATCAAGGCAAATGTCAAAGACTGGACTGATGAAAAGGAAGTAGAAGCATATCTTCGTAAGATCTTGGATAAAGAAGCATTTGACCATTCAGGTCTGATCTACGGTATGGGACACGCTGTTTATACCCTGTCCGACCCGCGTGAAGTGATCCTTAAAAAATTTGCAAGAGATCTTGCAAAGGAAAAGGGCATGATGAAAGAATTTGCACTTTATGAGCTGGTAGAACGTCTTGGTGGAAGACTTGTCATGGAACAGAGAAAGCTTTTCAAAAATGTCTGTGCAAACGTAGACTTTTACAGTGGTTTCGTATATACTATGCTTGGGATCCCTAAAGAACTGTTTACACCGATTTTTGCAATTGCACGTATTCCGGGATGGAGTGCTCATCGTCTGGAGGAAATCCTCAATGCAAGTAAAATCATACGTCCGGCATATAAATATGTTGGACATCATGCAGAATTTATTCCTTTTGATGAGAGAGAATCAGAAGAAGGCTGCGAGGAAGTGCTGAAAGATCTGGAGAAAGGATCAAAAGTAGAATCGGAGACAGAAGCTCAGGGAGAAATTAATGAGAAAGAGGCGCAGCGTAAAGAAGAAGCGCGCCCTGAGGAGAAGGACAAATAATGAAACAGGTAATTTTAACAGGTGACCGCCCTACCGGAAAACTTCATGTAGGACATTATGTAGGATCATTGAAGGAACGTGTAAGACTTCAGAATTCCGGAGATTATGATGAAATTTTTATTATGATTGCAGATGCGCAGGCACTGACAGATAATGCTGAACATCCGGAGAAAGTACGTCAGAATATTATTCAGGTAGCTCTGGATTATCTGGCTTGTGGTATTGATCCGGCAAAATCTACGATCTTCATTCAGTCCATGGTTCCGGAACTGACAGAGCTGACATTTTATTATATGAACCTCGTTACAGTAGCACGTGTTCAGCGTAACCCTACAGTTAAATCCGAGATTCAGATGAGAAACTTTGAAGCAAGCATCCCGGTGGGATTCTTCTGCTATCCAATCAGCCAGGCGGCAGATATCACAGCATTCCGTGCAACTCATGTGCCGGTTGGTGAGGATCAGCTTCCAATGCTTGAACAGTGTAAGGAAATCGTACACAAATTCAACACAGTATATGGCGAGACTCTGACAGATCCAAAGATCGTCCTGCCGTCTAATAAGGCATGCTTACGTCTGCCAGGTATTGATGGTAAGGCTAAAATGAGTAAATCTCTTGGCAACTGCATCTATCTTTCTGATGAAGAGGCAGATGTTAAGAAGAAAATCATGTCCATGTTTACTGACCCGAATCACCTTCGCGTAGAGGACCCGGGTCGTGTAGAAGGCAACCCGGTATTCATCTATCTGGAAGCATTCTGCAAACCGGAGTATTTCCCGGAATTCCTTCCGGAATACCAGAACCTTGAAGAACTTGAGGATCACTACCGCAGAGGCGGACTTGGTGATGTCAAAGTTAAAAAATTCCTGAACAAGGTAATGCAGGCAGAACTTGGACCGATCCGTGCAAGAAGAAAAGAATGGGAACAGCGTATCCCGGATGTTATGGATATCCTCAAAGAGGGAAGCAAGGTTGCCGAGGCAAAAGCAGCTGAGACCCTGAATGATGTCAAGGCATCTATGAGAATCAATTATTTTGACAGTGACCAGTCAGATATGTATCAGAAATAAATGAGAATGTGAACATATTATGATATTACAAATGTTTGTTGACATATTCCAAAATCGAATGCTATAATGTGTTCTATTCCGAGAGGAACTAAGCAGACAAAGAAGTCTATATAGGATTTCTTTGCCTGCTTTTTTTATTTTCTAAATACTCAAAAGGAGGAAATGTAATGCGTTTAAATCCAAAGGAACAGGAAAAGCTTATGCTCCATATGGCAGGAAATCTGGCAAAAGAGCGGAAGGAACGAGGCGTGAAATTGAATTATGTGGAAGCAGTTGCCTATATCAGCTCAGAGCTTCTTGAACTGGCAAGAGATGGCAAGGAAGTAGTAGAACTGATGCAGCTTGGAACCAAAATGCTGACAAAGGCCGATGTTATGGACGGCGTTGCAGATATGGTACATGAAGTACAGGTAGAGGCAACATTTCCGGATGGAACCAAACTTGTAACAGTACATAATCCGATTCAGTAAAGGAGGACAACGATGAAAATTGGTGAAATCATTCCGATGGACAGAGAGATTACTTTAAACGAGGGAAAACCTGTGGTTACGATTAAGGTAGCGAATACCGGAGACCGTCCGATCCAGGTTGGCTCACATTTCCATTTTTTTGAGGTGAATCGTTATCTCAAATTTGACAGAGAAAAAGCATATGGCTTTCATCTGGATATTCCGTCAGGAACTTCTGTACGTTTTGAACCAGGTGAAGAAAAAGAAGTCCAGCTGACAGCAATTGGCGGAACAAAGAGAGTATTTGGACTGAATGACCTGACCTGCGCTCAGATTTCAGAAGTCAACAAAGAAGCAGCTCTTAATAATGCCCGCACAAAAGGCTTTATGCCAAAAGCGTAATTCTAAAAGGAGGAAACAGATTCATGAGTGTAAAAATTTCCGGTGAAAAATATGCAATGATGTATGGCCCGACAACTGGAGATAAAGTACGTCTGGCAGATACAGATCTGATCATTGAGGTAGAAAAAGACTATACCACCTATGGTGATGAAATTAAATTCGGAGGCGGCAAGACTATTCGTGATGGTATGGGACAGTCCGTTAAGACAACCAGTGCAGACGGCGATCTTGATCTGGTTATCACAAACGCGCTGATCGTTGACAGTACAGGAATCGTCAAAGCTGATATCGGTATCAAGGACGGCAAGATCAAAGGAATCGGTAAAGCAGGAAATCCGAGTGTGATGGATGGTGTGACACCGGGCATGACAGTAGGTGCTTCTACAGAAGCCCTTGCAGGTGAAGGGATGATCGTAACAGCAGGTGGTATTGACACACATATCCATTTTATCTGCCCACAGCAGATTGACTGTGCACTGTATTCCGGTGTGACTACAATGATTGGTGGAGGAACAGGTCCGGCAGATGGAACAAATGCAACAACCTGTACACCTGGACCATGGAACATGGAAATGATGCTCAAAGCAGCAGAAGAATATCCAATGAACCTTGGTTTTCTTGGAAAAGGAAACTGCTCTGATGAAAAGCCGCTGATCGAACAGGTAAAAGCAGGTGCCATGGGACTCAAGATCCATGAGGACTGGGGCGCAACTCCGGCTGTTATCGATCATTGCCTGAATGTGGCAGATGAATATGATGTACAGGTGGCAATCCACACAGATACACTGAATGAAGGTGGATGCGTAGAGGATACCATCAATGCTATTGGTGGAAGAACCATCCATACATACCATACAGAAGGTGCTGGCGGCGGACATGCACCGGACATCATCAAGGCTGCAGCAACACCGAATATCCTTCCTTCTTCTACAAACCCGACAATGCCATTTACTGTAAATACACTGGATGAGCATCTGGATATGTTGATGGTATGCCATCACCTTGATAAAAAAATTCCGGAGGATGTTGCTTTTGCTGATTCCCGTATCCGTCCGGAGACGATTGCAGCAGAGGATGTTCTTCATGACATGGGTGTATTCAGTATGATGAGCTCTGATTCCCAGGCAATGGGACGTATCGGAGAGGTTATCACCCGTACATGGCAGACAGCAAGCAAAATGAAAGGGGAGAGAGGTTCTCTTCCGGAAGATGAAGGTCATGGAAATGATAACTTCCGAGTAAAGAGATACATCTCAAAATATACGATCAATCC
The DNA here is from genome assembly GCF_934372025.1 of uncultured Blautia sp. GTDB lineage: Bacteria > Bacillota > Clostridia > Lachnospirales > Lachnospiraceae > Blautia_A. The sequence goes on along the minus strand of NZ_CAKROJ010000062.1, from coordinate 1,204 downwards.
GGCAATTACTCATGGTATTTCAGAATATGTAGGATCTGTAGAACCAGGAAAATATGCTGACCTTGTTCTTTGGAATCCGGCATTCTTCGGAGCAAAACCGGACATGGTTATCAAAGGTGGAATGATCATTGCGTCCAAGATGGGAGATGCCAATGCTTCCATTCCGACAACTCAGCCAGTATTCTACCAGCCGATGTTTGCAGCTCATGGAAAAGCAAAATATGCTACTTGTCTGACCTTCGTATCCAAGGCAGCCATGGAAGAAAACGTCAAGGAAAAATATGGACTGGAAAAAACAGTTCTTCCGGTTGAAAACTGCCGAAACATCGGAAAGAAAGATATGGTATTTAATGATAAGACACCGGAGATCACAGTAGATCCGGAGACATATGAAGTAAAAGCCGACGGTGTCAGCATCACATCAAAACCGGCAAAAAAACTTCCACTGACACAGCTGTATAACTTATTCTGATGACTTACTGAGGAGGGCATAAATGTTAGGTGTTTGTTTATTATTTGTAGGAATTGTCCTGATCAACAACGGTATCTGCAACTTTTATAAAGTTGATGGAAAATCTCTCGCAGTGATGAATATTTTTACAGGAGGTTTATCCCTGTTTATCAACTTTGTAAATCTTGTTCAGGGCAACTATTATGCGGCAGGTACAGGACTTCTGTTCTGCTTTACCTATCTGTTTGTAGCAATCAACAATATTTTTAAACTGAGCAGTATCCCATTTGCATGGTTCTCCACATTTGTAGCGATCAATGCAGTGGTATTTGGAACTCTGGAAGGCTTTATCGGAAGCACAGCACTTGGAATTCAGCCGGATATCCGCTGGGCAGCAATCTGGTATCTCTGGGCAATCCTCTGGGGAACATCTTTTGTAGAAGACATCATGGGGAAAAAGCTTGGAAAATTTGTTCCGGCACTTCAGGTGTTCGAGGGTATTGTTACTGCCTGGATTCCAGGTGTACTGATGCTGATCGGAAAATGGTAAAATTATAGAAATATCCGCGAGGAGGAACTTATAATGATTTGTGAAAAAATTCTGGGAAAACTGGCTGATGAGGCATTCGCAGGAAAAAAAGTAGATTATGTGGATATTCACTGGGATGAAGCCTTTAAAAAACTTCACAGAAAAACAAGTCAGGGAGGTACAGAGATCGGAATCCGTCTGGATGACTCTGTACTGACCAGAGG
>NZ_CAKROJ010000061.1 GCF_934372025.1 uncultured Blautia sp. | reverse complement strand
GATGATGAGATCATCGTATTTGAGACTGTTGGTATCGGAACTCAGGACCTTATGGCAGCCAGAGCTATTTACGATAAGGCAGTTGAAAAAAATGTGGGGACAAAGTGGGAATAAGTAGCAAGAAATAAAAAAAAGAGAGGTATATAAAATGGGGAAATACGGTAAACAGTTTTGGGATGGTGAAAGTGGCGCTCATCGTAGAGTAATGATGAAGGCAGCTGGATATGGCGATGCTGATATTCGTAACAAGCCGCATATTGGTGTGCCGAACTCATTTCAGGAGGGATCTCCGGGAACCGTTCATTTAAGACAGATCGCAGAAGCTGTTAAACAGGGAATCTGGGCAGCAGGCGGTGTTCCGGTAGAATTTGGTATTCCTGCAACATGCGGTAACATTCCGAATGGTGTAGAAGAAATGAAATACGAACAGGTTATGAGAGATATCGTTTGTATGTCTGTTGAAGCTGTAAGTAAAGTACACCAGTTTGATGGTATCTGTATGATCGCCTCCTGCGATAACATCATTGCCGGATGCTATCAGGCAGCAGCAAGATTAGACATTCCTGCAATGGTTGTTACAGGTGGATGTATGTCAGCCGGCAGCCATGAAGGACGTCAGGTAGTAGAAGCAGACGTTGACGTTGCCCGTTTCAGCGGAAAGAGCAACGAAGAATTATTGGAACTTGAAGAATGCGTATGCCCGACTTGTGGCGCATGTCCTTCCATGGGAACTGCAAACACCATGCAGCTGATGGGTGAAGTGTTCAACCTTGTATTGCCAGGAACTTCCTGCATTCCTGCAGTAGACAGCCTTAAGATCAGAAAAGCTCGTGAAGCTGGTATGAAGATGGTAGAAATGGTTAAGAAAGATATCAGACCATCTCATCTGATCACAAGAGAAACTTTATTAAATGCAATCATATTTGATATGGCTATCGCCGGATCAACAAATGCATTACTGCATATCTTGACATTAGGATATGAACTTGGAATCAAGATCACAATGGAAGATTTCGAGAAATATGCGAAAGAGATCAGATGTATCGTAGGTGTCATCCCAAGTGGTCCATTTACAATCAATGACCTGTACTATGCTGGTGGTACATTGGCAGTTATGAAGATGCTCGAAGAAAAATTATTCCTGGATGTACCGACTATGACAGGCGGAACATGGGGAGATCTTCTTAAAGATGTTAAAGCACACAGCAGCAACCTTCTTCGTCCACTGGATAATCCGTTATATGACCTTCCAGGTTTACAGATCTTAAGAGGTAACCTTGCTCCGGAAGGCGCGATCATCAGACCTACAGGTGTTCCGGAAGAAATGCGTGTATTCCGCGGAAAAGCGAAATGCTTTGATAACGATACAAAGGCTTACAACGCAATTGTTGCAGGTGAGATCGTTCCTGGCGATGTAATCGTTATGAGATACGAAGGCTGCAAGGGAGCTCCTGGAATGAAAGAGCTTATGCTTTCCAACGATGCATTAGTTGCAAGAGGACTTCATAAGAGCGTTGGTCTTGTTACAGATGCAAGATTCTCTGGATTCAGCCATGGTGCTTTAGTTGGACACGTTTCTCCGGAAGCATATGACGGCGGCGTTATCGCTTTAGTTGAGGATGGAGATATCGTAACAGTTGATACGATCAAAGGTATCGTAGAACTGGAAGTATCTGACGAAGTATTAGCAGAAAGAAGAAAGAACTGGGTATGCCCACCACTTAAAGAAGAAAAAGGCTGCCTGAATATCTTTGCCCGCACATGCCGTCCGGCACACGAAGGTGGAGCAATGCAGCCATGGGCTTTAGATGCCAAATACTCTGACTTATAAGATATTGAATCAAACTTAAAGGTTGAAAAATTTAAACGAGGCGTTCTCCGCAGGGGGAACGCCTCAGTTTGTTACCCTTTTTACTGGATCGGTTCAAAATCTACAGCACCATGCTTGCACAGTGGACAGATGAAGTCTTCTGGAAGTTCGTCACCTTCGTAGACATATCCGCAGACCTTGCAGACAAATCCTTTCTTTCCTTCTGTCTGTGGTTTTGGTTTTACATTGTTCTGATAGTATGTGTAGGTCATGGTTTCCTGATCACTCATGACACGTGCTTCTGTGACACTGCAGATGAACATTCCATGAGTACCGAGGTCTACATACTGTTCAACCTTCAGGGACATGAAAGCGTTGATATATTTATCCAGGAATACGAGTCCATTGTCAGAACGGTTGACCTTCTGACCTTCAAATTTATCTACGCTTCTGCCGGACTGGAATCCAAACTGCTGGAATACTGAGAACGGTGCATCAACAGAAAGGCAGTTTACATTCATGACTCCGGTCTGCTGGATGATGTGATGTGAGTAGTTTGTTTTGTTGATATTTACAGCCACTCTGTACGGATTATCGGTCAGCTGGGTAACAGTATTTACAATCAGACCATTGTCTCGTTTTCCATCATTTGAGGTTACGACATAGAGGCCATAGCCGATGCGGAAAAGAGCAGACATGTCGTTTTTGTTGGCGAGGTTATCATTCTTTGCAATGTATTCTTTGCAGAGTTCATCGGACATTGCCTCAATCTGTTTACGGTTGTCTTCTTTAACAGCTGACCAGATATGAACATTATTTTTTACCCAGTCGATCTTTTTGCATGGTGCCATCATTTCTTTCATGATCTTGGCTGCAAGGGGAGCCCAGGATCCATTTTCAATAAGTGCTACTGTGCGGTTCTGGAAGTTATGTTCTACCAGTCGTGTGATAAAGTCATTCATGAATGGATAGATACTTGCATTGTAAGTGGTCGTTGCAAGAACCAGCTTGGAGTAGCGGAAAGCATCACTGATCGCCAGTGACATATCATCTCTTGCAAGGTCATAGACAAGAACTCTTGGACAGCCTTTGGCCTTGAGCTTTTCAGCAAGCAGATAAACAGCATCTCTGGTATGTCCGTAGACAGAAGTATATGCGATCACAATTCCGTCTGCTTCTGGTGTATAGGAAGACCAGGTATCATAGAGTCCGATATAATGTCCAAGATCCTCAGTAAGAACCGGTCCGTGAAGCGGACAGATCTTCTGGATATCAAGAGTGGCAGCGATTTTAAGAAGATTCTGCACCTGTTTGCCGTATTTTCCTACAATACCGATAAAGTAACGTCTTGCTTCATCATCCCACGGTTCCTCGGCATCGAGTGCACCGAATTTGCCGAATCCATCAGCAGAAAAAAGAACTTTTTCTGTGCTGTCATAAGTGACCATAACTTCCGGCCAGTGTACCATCGGAGCAAAAACAAAGGTGAGCTGATGATAGCCGAGAGAAAGTGTTCCACCGTTTTCTACTTCGATTTTGCGGCCGGTGAGGTCAAGATCAAAGAAGTTCTGGATCATATTAAAAGCTTTTACATTGGAAACGACAGTTGTGTCAGGATATACTTTGAGGAAGTTTGCAACATTTGCGGCATGGTCCGGTTCCATATGCTGAACGATGAGATAATCCGGTCTGCGGTCGGCCAGAACCTGCTGAATGTTATCCAGCCATTCATGCGTAAAGTTGGCATCTACTGTATCCATAACAGCGATTTTTTCATCAAGGATCACATAAGAGTTATAGGACATGCCGTTAGGAACTTTGTACTGACCTTCAAAAAGATCAATCTGGTGATCATTAACACCGACATATTTGATAGTATCTGTAATCTTCATAGTGTGTGTCCTCCAATTCATAATATTATTTATTTGAGAAGTTCTTATCTGTAATTTTGTTAAAAGTATAACAGAATAAATGAAAAAAATCTGTTGCAAAAGTCACAAAAGCAGGCCTTCTTGCAAAAATATATGATATAATCAGGAAAAACGGGGTGAAAAAACGATGGAACATATTACACTTTTTACAGATATTCTGCCCGAAGAACAGGAAAGAATGCGCATCTGTTTTCATGCAAAAGAAGTAATGTTCAGAAACGGGGAGACAATTATGGAATATTCCAGTTCCATGAAAAAAATCGGGGTGATCCTTTATGGAAGAGCGGTACTTTACTGTTGTGATGCTGAAGGGAATCAGGATATGATCGATGAACTGAACAAAGATGCTGTTTTTGGTGAACCGTTTCTTCTTCCTACAGATGCACAGCATTATTATGTCTGTGCTGCAGAAAAAACCATGGTAATGTTTATAGATTATGAACATGTGATAAAGCGTTGTGAACAGGCATGCCATCATCACAGTCAGATGGTCAGCAATCTGTTTCAGCTCATTGCTGTTCAGTCAGGACAGCAGACGGAACGTATCTATATGCTTTCGAGATCAAGTACCCGCAAGAAACTTTTGTCTTACCTGAATGCGCTTTCAGCAGAAAAGCAGAGCAGCGATCTTACACTTCCAATGTCCTATACAGCATTGGCGCAGTATCTGAGTGTAGACAGAAGTGCCATGACAAGAGAACTGAAAAGTCTTGAAGAAGAGGGAATCCTGGAGAAAAAGGGAAAACAGATTCATATAAACAGAAGTATATAAATAGAAGTATATAAGAAGTATATAAACAGAAGTAAAGACCAGGAATGACCGAATTTTCCATATATTTTACATAAGTATGCTCTGGATTTGATTTTTTTATTTTATAGTAGGCTGGATAATGAAAAAGACAAATCTGTGGAGGATACAAAATAATGAAACAGGAAGTTTATATGAATCGGGAATTATCCTGGCTGAAATTCAACGAAAGAGTACTGGAAGAAGCAGAGAATGAACATGTTCCGCTTGCTGAGCGTCTGTCCTTTGAAGCAATTTATCAGAGTAATCTTGATGAATTTTTTATGGTAAGAGTTGGGTCACTGCTGGATCAGATGCTGCTGTCCGGAGATGTAAGAGAAAATAAAACCAACATGACTCCAAAGGAACAGATTCATCAGATCCTGAAAGTGGTTCGTAAATTAAATCAGCGTAAAGATGCGGTATATGAGACACTGATGGATAAACTGGAAGAAACAGGTGTCAGTATGGTAGACTTTCAACGCCTCAGTATAGAAGAAAGTGCATATCTGGAGGTGTTTTTTGACTCAGAGATACTTCCGCTTCTTTCTCCTACAATTGTGGGAAAACGCCAGCCTTTCCCGTTCCTTAAAAACCGTGATATCTATGCAGTATGTGTTCTGCAGACAAAGAGCGGAAAAGAAAAACTCGGAATTGTACCATGCAGTAAAGAGGTGTTTCCTGAACTGATAGAACTTCCGACAAAAAGACGTTTTATGCTTGTGGAAGAGCTGATTCTTCATTTTCTTCCAAAAGTTTTTGCAGGGTATAAAATCCTGTCAAAATCACTGATGCGTATTACAAGAAACGCAGATATTGATGCAGATGCACTTTATGATGAGGATCTGGATTACAGAGAATTTATGGTGGAACTGATCAAGAAAAGAAAGAAACTTGCACCGCTGCGTCTGGAACTGTCAAGAGATATGGACGATACAATCGTAAGGACGCTCTGTACTTATCTGGATCTCGACACCAGACAGGTGTTCAGAAGCTTTGCACCACTTGATCTTTCGTTTGTATATCAGCTGCAGGATCGTCTGCGCACCAGACCAGAGTTGTTTTTTGAAAAAAGAGTTCCACAGCCGTCACCGGAATTTGATCTTGAGAAACCAATTCTTCCACAGATCAGAGAAAAGGACAAGCTTCTGTCTTATCCATTCGAAAGCATGAAACCGTTTCTTCGCATGCTGCATGAGGCGGCAAATGACAAATCTGTAATAGCGATCAAGATGACTTTATATCGTCTGTCACGGCAGAGTAAAGTGGTGGAAGCACTGATCGAAGCTGCCGAGAATGGCAAAGAGGTTTTTGTCATGATCGAACTGAAGGCGCGTTTTGACGAGGAAAATAATATTGAATGGTCCAGAAGACTGGAAGAGGCAGGCTGTCGTGTTGTTTATGGACTGGACGGTTACAAGGTACACTCAAAGCTGTGTCTGATCACACGTAAGACTGATGAGGGAATCGAATATTATACCCAGATCGGCACAGGTAATTATAATGAAAAAACAAGCCGACTTTATACAGATCTTTCTTATATGACTGCCAGAGTGGAAATCGGACTTGAAGCGGCTGATGTTTTTCAGGCACTGGATAAAGGTGAAACAGTAAAAGAAACACAGCATCTTCTTGTAGCACCGAACTGTCTGCAGAATAAAATTCTTGCAATGATCGATGAAGAAATTCACCATGCAAGGGCAGGAGAAGAGTCATATATTGGACTGAAAATGAATTCTCTTACAGACAAAAAAATAATTGATAAACTGATCATGGCATCAGAAGCCGGAGTAAAAATTGACATGGTGATCCGTGGAATTAACTGTCTTATTCCACAGGTTAAAGGAAAAACAGATAACATCCGTGTGATCAGCATTGTCGGACGTTTTCTGGAGCATTCCAGAATCTATATTTTCGGCTGTGGAGAACGTAAGAAAATATACATCGCATCTGCTGACTTTATGACCAGAAATACGGTACGTCGTGTGGAGGTTGCAACACCAATCTATGATTCCGAAATCGCACAGCGTCTGGAAGAAATGTTTATTACAATGCTGAGTGATAATCAGAAAGCAAGAGAGGAAGATGGAGAGGGTAATTACAGTCTTGTAAATATGCGGGAGGATACACCATTGAATTCACAGGAGTTCTTTTATAAGGCAGCATACAGAAGAGAAGTATAAGTGAATCATTAGAAATCATCAGAAAATCCCCCTGATCATCAGTGATATATGGTATACTTTTATGGAAACTGCCTGTACAGATTTATGTCAGGAGTAAGTAAAAGTATTGTATATATTAGAGGGATTTTAAAATGAAAGAATATACTTTGGAAGTATGTGTGGATTCTGTGGAATCTGCAATGGAAGCAGTCAAGGGAGGCGCAGACAGACTGGAACTTTGCGGGGATCTGATCATTGGAGGAACGACTCCGGCCCCTTGGCTGTTTGAAGAGATAAGAAAGCGTTCAGATATCGGACTCCATGTGATGATCCGCCCGCGTTTTGGAGATTTTTGCTATACAGAGGCAGAGTTTATTATTATGAAAAACGCGGTGACAGATTTCAGAAAAATGGGAGCAGAAGGTGTGGTATTTGGGATACTGAAACCGGACGGTACCTTAAATATGGAACAGATGAAGGAATTAGTGGAGGCAGCGGGAGACATGTCCGTAACGCTTCACAGAGCTTTTGATATGTGTGCGGATCCAATTGCATCCATGGAGCAGGCAGTCTCTTTGGGAATCGATACAGTCCTTACTTCGGGACAGCAAAATGAATGCCTGCAGGGTGCGAAGCTTCTGAAGGAACTTGAGGAGAAAAGCAAAGGACGCATCGAGATACTGGCAGGAAGCGGTGTCAATGCAGAAACCATCCGTCAGTTATATCCACTCACCGGAATAAAATCCTATCATATGAGCGGAAAAAGAGTTATTGACAGTAGGATGCAATTCAGAAATGATGGTGTAAATATGGGACTTCCAATGTTTTCGGAATATGGAATATGGCGAACGGATGCAGAGAATGTCCGTGAAGCTCGAAAAGTTCTGGAGAAGTTGTGAATTGGAGGTCAGACAGGTGATAAAAGATACAGGTAATAATAAATTTTCAGTTTGTATTGAGAAAGGTGGTCAGAGAGATCAGGCGGAATCTTTTGCAAGAAAAACAGGGTGCCAGATCATTGATAAACCAGGAAAACAGCTGACGGTTCTGTTTAATTCCAAAGGCGTTTCGCTGACTGGATATGGACTGACATATCAGGGAGATTTCGAAAATATGCTTCATCGAGTAACGAATGGCCGCCTGCAGCATGAAATGCTGGTGCGTGCTGCAAAGTCCGAAAAAGAAGGACGTAAGGCAATTGACGCTACTGCCGGAATGGGAGAGGATGCGTTTTTGCTGGCAGCACAGGGTTATGAAGTGACTCTGTATGAGCAGAATCCGGTGATCGCCGTACTGCTGAAGGATGCCTTGCGCCGTGCAAAGAAACACCCGATACTGAAAGATATTGCAGGCAGGATGAAACTGGTCGAAGGCAACAGTGTGGAATGTATGGCGAAGCTTCTGGATCCGGTGGATGTAATCTATCTGGATCCAATGTTTCCGGCAAGGCAGAAATCCAGCCTGATCAACAAAAAACTGCAGTTGATCCAGAAACTGGAGCCGCCCTGCTCGGAAGAAACAGATCTTTTTGATGCGGCGATCAAAGCTGGACCGGATAAGATCATTGTGAAACGTCCGCTGAAAAGTGAGTTCCTCGACGGAAGAAAACCTTCCTATACTTTAAATGGCAAAGCAATCCGGTATGACTGTTACACGTTGTAAGGAGTATCTGTAATTATTCAGACAGTTACGATTATCTCAGGAAAAAGCGGAGCAGTTTATTATTAAATTTAGTATATGGCTGGTATCTCATTGGCAGATCCAGCCATGTTTTTTTGTCTACGATACTCTTGCTATGTGAGAAGGTGTAAAAGCCCTCTTTGCCATGATAACCGCCCATGCCGCTCTCGCCAAAACCGCCAAAAGGCATTTCGCTGGTGGCAAGATGAATGACCGTGTCATTAATACATCCGCCGCCAAACTGGCACTGTGAGGTGACCTTACGGGCAGCTGTCTTGTTGCGTGTAAAGAAATACAGCGCGAGAGGATGTGGCATGGAGTTGATTTTATGGATCAGTTTGTCAAGTGAATCGTAGGTGAGTATCGGCATAATCGGTCCGAAAATTTCTTCCTGCATAACAGGATCATCGTAAGTTACAGGATCCATGACAGTAGGTTCGATGCGAAGTGTTTCGGAATTGGTATGACCACCAGAAACGACTTTATTGTTATCAATGAGAGCACATATTCTGTCGAAATGTTTTTTATTGATGATTTTTCCATAATCAGGATTGTCAAGAGGATGAGTACCAAACTGAAGTAGAATCTGCTTTTTGATTTCTTTGATAAAAGCATCCTTGACAGAAGTGTGACAGCAGATATAATCCGGTGCGACGCATGTCTGTCCACAGTTCAGATATTTGCCAAAAACAACTCTTCTGGCTGCAAGCTTCAGGTCTGCAGATTCATCAATGATACAGGGGCTTTTGCCGCCGAGCTCAAGTGTTACCGGAGTAAGATGTGCAGAAGCTTTTTTCATGACTTCTTTGCCGACATTCTGACTTCCGGTGAAGAAGATATAGTCAAAATGTTCTTCCAGCAGACTGGTGTTTTCGGCGCGGCCGCCGGTAACGACAGTTGCCAGTTCTGGCGGGAAGCATTCTCTTATCATATCTGAGATCAACTTACTGGTAGCCGGAGAGTAGGCGCTTGGCTTTAGTACGACCGTATTTCCGGCTGCGATTGCATCAATGAGTGGGTCGAGAGAGAGTAGAAATGGGTAGTTCCACGGACTCATGACCAGAACAACACCATATGGCCCAGGCTTGGTAAAACTGCGGGAGTGAAACTGAGCAAGAGGTGTATGGACACGTTTTTCTTTTGCAAATCTGCGGATATGTTTCAGCATGTAGGAAAGCTCACTTAAGACCAGGCCTGTTTCACACATATAGCCTTCGAAATCGCTTTTTCCAAGATCAGCAGACAGAGCAGCTGCAATTTCTTCTTCGTGATTCCGGATACATTTCCGGAGTCTTTTCAGGGCATCAATTCTTGTATCGATATTTAAGGTCGCATTGCTGTAAAAATATGCTCGCTGTTTTTCTGTGAGAGCATGAATTTCATTCTGATTCATGAGAGAGTTCCTCCTGTTTGCCGATGATGATATTATCATACCATGAATTATTTTTAAGTAAAGATTGCAAACAAAATATTGACTTGAACCGTACTTCAGGTAGTATACTATTAAGATAATACGTAACTGTGAGGGTACTGAACAGTTACGACAATATTTGAAGTATTTTTGTTACATAAGGAGGTCATTTAATATGGGAAAATCAACGGTATATTTTACTGATTTTCGCTGTCCTGTTGGAACAAGTCAACTGGACAAGCTGAGAAAGCTGTGTATCGCGGCTGGAATCAAAGACATTGACATGGATGGAAAATTTGTGGCGATCAAAATGCATTTTGGTGAACTTGGAAATATGGCATTTCTTCGTCCGAACTATGCAAAAGTTGTTGCGGATCTTTGTAAGGAACAGGGCGGTCTGCCGTTTTTAACGGACTGCAATACGCTGTATCCGGGAAGCAGAAAGAATGCGCTGGAGCATCTGAACTGTGCAAATTTAAATGGATTTAACAGTATTACAACTGGATGTCAGATCATCATTGGTGATGGCCTGCGTGGAACAGACGAAGTGGAGGTTCCGGTAGTAAATGGCGAGTACTGTAAGACTGCATATATCGGTCATGCAATTATGGATGCGGATATTTTTATCAGTCTGAGTCATTTTAAAGGTCATGAAGCAACCGGATTTGGCGGAGCACTTAAAAACATCGGTATGGGATGCGGAAGCCGTGCCGGAAAGATGCAGCAGCATGCAAGCGGCAAACCGGCGATCAATGAAGAACTCTGCCGTGGATGCCGTCGCTGTGCAAAAGAATGCGGAAGTGATGCAATCACTTATGTAAACAAAAAAGCAGTGATCGATTATGATAAATGTAAAGGATGCGGTCGTTGTATCGGAGCCTGCAGTTATGATGCTGTATATAATCCGAACAGCAGTGCCAATGAACTCCTTGACCGCAAAATGGCTGAGTATGCACAGGCAGTCTGTCATGGACGTCCGCATTTCCATGTGGCTCTTGTCCAGGATATCAGTCCGAACTGTGACTGTCATGGTGAAAACGATGCGCCGATCCTTCCGGATATCGGAATGTTTGCAAGCTTTGACCCGGTTGCCCTGGATCAGGCATGTGCGGATGCCTGCCTGAAGGCAACACCAATTGAGAACAGCCAGCTTGGTGAGCATCTGGCAGAGCCGGGATGGCATTGCCACCATGATCATTTCAAAGATTCCAACCCGAACATTGAGTGGAAAGCAACTCTGGATCAGGCTGAGAAAATCGGTCTTGGTACAAGAGAGTATGAACTGAAGAGAGTCAAATAATTATTGAAGGATATTTTCGGATCCATCATGATTTTTCGTTCAGATAATCATATGCAAACTGTGCATACATTGCAGCGCCACGCTTTAGTACACTTTCGTCTACAGTGTAATGATCGTTGTGATTTTTGGCAGTAAAACCAAGTACCTTGTTCTGGCTTCCGACGAGACCAAAAACTCCCGGAACTTTTTCCATGAAGTAGGCGAAGTCTTCGCTGATCATCATTTTGGGGAATGGCTTCAGAACATCGGAACCGTACATTTTGGAAGCGGAATGTCTTGCAATCTGTACAAGTTCTTCCTGATCATTGATGATCGGAGCCGGATAATATTCGAAAGTAACTGTAGCCTTTGCTCCCATAGAATCAGCTGTATTTTCAGCGATTCTACGGAGCAGAGGCTCTGTTTTTTTACGCATTTCGGGAGAATGGGTACGGGTGGTTCCTTCCATAATGACTTTGTCGGCAAGAATGTTAAAGCGCTGACCGCCGGTGATTTTACCTACGGTAACAACAAGGGGATTGAGTGGATCATTCATGCGTGAGACAATTGCCTGGATCTCAGTGATGATATGTGCGGCAGTGAGAATTGCATCTACACCCTGATGCGGGGTAGAACCATGCGCGGCTACACCCTCGATTTCAATACGGAAATTATCACAGCTTGCCATACGAGGACCGGATTCAAAATTTATATACGGAGCATCCAGATCACCCCAGATATGTGTTCCATAAATAGCATCCACATCGTCCAGGAAACCGTGTTCTACATAATATTGAGCACCATGACAGGATTCTTCAGCAGCCTGAAAAAGAATTTTTACATTTCCTTTCAGGTGTTCTTTCTGTGCCATTAGCATGCGAATACCACCAAGCAGCATGGCAATATGACAGTCGTGTCCGCATGCATGCATAACACCGTGATTCTGACTGCAGAAGGCAAGCTCCGTGTGTTCTTCAATCGGAAGTGCATCAATGTCTGCACGGAGGGCAACGGTTTTGCTGTCCGATGTGGACTGACCGCCTTCGATCATTGCCCACAGACCGTTATAATCCGGATAATAGTGTGGAGTAAGTCCCATTTCACTGAGTCGTTTGCCAATTTCTGCAGTTGTATTTTCTTCTTCAAAAGAGAGCTCCGGGTGCGCATGGAAATAACGTCGCTGTTCAATGATCCAGGTTTCATTTTGCTCTGCCAAAGATTTAAAGTTCATCTGGATAACCTCCTGCAAATGTAATATCTTATCTGGTATTGAGTGTAAAGGAAAAAACTCCTGTTTGCAATAACTTCTTTGTGATGCTATGATAAAGCTGTAAATTATTAACAACAAGGAGAAAAATAGAATGGAATTCTGGGATATTTATGATAAAGACAAGAAACCGACAGGCCGTACCATGAAGCGCAATGACTGGTGCCTGAAAGATGGAGAGTATCATCTTACAGTGCTTGGTGTTGTTGCAAGACCTGACGGCACCTTTCTGATCACGAAGCGTGTTATGACAAAGGCATGGGCACCTGGATGCTGGGAGGTTTCCGGTGGAGCGGCACAGGCAGGAGAAGAATCCTGTGAGGCAGTTTTTCGTGAAGTACAGGAAGAGACCGGCCTGGATGTGCGTGGAGCAGAAGGGGGATATATGTTCACCTATAAACGCGAAAATCCGGGAGAAGGAGATAATTATTTTGTAGACGTATATCGTTTCATTATGGATGTGGATGA
>NZ_CAKROJ010000060.1 GCF_934372025.1 uncultured Blautia sp. | reverse complement strand
CTTTATTTAATCTATGCATTACTGTATGGTATCTTCACAGTAATCACAGTTGCTCTTGGATTCCGTGCTGGATTCAGTTTCTCAGCTGGTGCTATGGACTTACTTTTCTCAGCTTCCCTTCCGGCAGCTCAGAAGACATTGCTCATCATTCCTCTTGGAATCGCAGCATTCCTCGTATTTTACTTTGTATTCCTCTTTGCAATCAAGAAATTCGATCTGAAAACTCCTGGTAGAGAAGATGACGACGATCTTGAAGCAGAGAAAAAAGTTGAATTAGGAAGCAATGACTACACAGCAGTTGCAGCAAAAATCCTCGAAGGCTGTGGCGGAAAAGAAAACATCACAAGCATTGACAACTGCATCACAAGATTAAGACTGGAAGTAAAAGATATTACTGCAGTCAGTGATAAAGTAATCAAATCTGCTGGTGTTGCCGGAGTTATCAAACCTGGTAAAACTTCCGTACAGGTAATCATTGGACCAAAAGTTCAGTTTGTAGCTGACGAATTCTCCAAACTTTGCGAATAATTTAAATTCAGAAATACCGGACTGTCCTGATGGATAGCCCGGTATTTTTTCCTTGGGAGGTAAGATGATGGATCATACAAATAATTCCTGTTGTTGTGGTGAAGCTGAACACTTTTCAGGCTGTCTCATTTGTGGAGCGCCTATTGAATACGCTACCGAAAGTTCTGTTCAGATCTGCAGCATCTGTCACAAAGAACAATTGACCAACGCAGTCTGTGAGAACGGCCATTTTGTCTGTGACGCCTGTCATAGCTATGGCAGTTACATACCGGTAATTACTGCTCTCAGAAACAGTACGGAAAAAGATCCTCTGATTCTTCTCGAAAGAATCATGGAACTTCCTTCTGTTCATATGCATGGTCCGGAACATCATGCCATTGTTCCCTGCGTCCTTCTGACCGCTCTTCGCAATAATGGAGAACGTATGGATTACGATACTGCATTGTCTGAGATCTGCAAAAGAGCAAAACAGGTTCCTGGTGGTACATGTGGTTACTGGGGTGTCTGTGGCGCAGCCGCAGGTGCCGGCATTTTTATGTCTGTTATGACCGGCTCCAGCCCGCTTCACAAGGATGCATGGCCATTTCCTCAGAAACTTGTTTCTGTTATTTTATCCAGACTGGCTGATATCGGTGGTCCACGCTGCTGTAAACGTACCAGCAGGATTGCCATTGAAGAAGCTGTTCGTTTTTACAGTCAGTTCTGTTCTGTAAAAATCCCGATATCTTCTGTAACCTGTAAATATTATAATGAAAATCGTGAATGTATCGAAGACGATTGCCCATATTATCCGACATGATATAGTATCACACGTTTTGCAGAATATAAGGCTGTATCTTTCCATTCTGCTTTTCTGCAATTCAGAGATATGGTATCTCCGTCTGTCAGAACATTCCTGAGCAGTTCCATGCCTTTGTCTGATGTGAGAAGTGCTGTAATTTCTTTTTTGCCTTCTTTGATCCTGAGACTGTAATCTACCACTTCCGGAATCTGAAACATTATATCATCCATCTCTCTGATCGTTCCGGACTGACTGATCCGCTTCACAAAATCCAGGCGCTTTACTTCACTTCCACAGATACATCTTCCCGGAATGATCCGTGTACAGTCTCCGGTCCGGTACCGGATCAGAGGCTGTGCCTCCATTCCGATGGTTGTGATCACCAGTTCTCCCCATTCTCCATCAGGAAGTACGTTTCCCTTCTCATCTATGATTTCCATAATGCAATGGTTTTCACGCATATGCATGCCATCATGAGCAGCACAGCAGATGGCTCCGCCAAGCCCCATCTCTCTGGAACCATAATGCGGCCAGAGCTGTGTCTCCAGAATTTTTTCTATCGCATTCATCACTGTTTCCGGACAGGCATCGCCAGATACCAGAGCTCTTTTTATACTGCCTTTTCCACACATTCTAAGCATGGAAAGCAGTGCCACCGGCATACCGACATAAGTATCCGGCTGCTCTTTTTCCAGAATTGCTTTTAATTCACCGTAAGTTCTGCCGGTTCCGGTCAGGAGAGGTTTTGCACCTATACGCCTGATGGCCTCCGCGATCAGTTCTCCAAGACCGAATGGACCGGAAAACGGCATAGCAACCATAGTCGTACTTCCAGGATAAATAAACTCACCAAGTCCCGCCATAAAAAGCTCTATCGTATGTTCACAGTCGCTTTCTGTGTAAAATACACGTTTGCCGGTACCGGTTGTTCCACTTGTCTGTTCTGAGATCACTCTCTGGACTTCTCCCTGTGAACACAGAAGCATCCTTCCACTGTTTTTCGCCAGCTCCGACTCTGTCGTAAACGGAAGTGTTTTCAGATCATCCAGTTTTTCCAGTTTTTCCGGCAAATTCCTGTAAAATCCCCCTCGTTCTTTTTCTCTTTTCAGAACAGCATTCAGTTTAGCAAGCTGTATTTTATTTAATACTTCCCTCGTAACTTCTGCAATGCCTTCCTGATTGCAGATCATTGCATCAATATTGGATCGTTTCACTTTCTGTATAAATATGTTCCTTTCGAATTAGTCAGATTGTAGGCACAAAACGGCACCATACCATATTCCGGATCCACCTCACAGATATAACACCGTTTCAGACGGTCAAGCTCCAGATTCCAGGCATCCTGAAAAAGCATTCCTGATACTGCAAAGGTCTCATTATGAACCCGGGTCAGAAACTCATCCAGTGCATCTGTCTGCGTCATCTCGCCCTCATCATAAGTTTTTGTACTGTAGCTCCACTGGTTCTCAACATACTGTCTGGAATCATCACTGGTTGTACAACAGCATCCTTTTCCGGATTTCTTTTCAAGAAGCTTTAATTCTCTCTCACCTTTTCTCAGATAACTCGCATGAAAAGAGCAGTATGGATTCTCAGCTCCGCCTCCGGCAAAATCCTCTGCTTTCATAAGTCCCTCTGTCTGTTCCTCGATCAGTTTCAACATTCTCGGTATCGTGATCGGTTTTTGCGGACGTTCCTGTGAACACCTGCCAAAATAACTGATTGGCTGAAAATGTACTCCTCGTACGAATGGCATATGATCCAGAGCAAACTTCAGGATATCCCCTGCCTGCATATCATTTACTCCCGGGGCAATGACAGGTACCAGGGCAATTCCAAGCTCCGCCTCAGAACAGTTCTGGACAGCTTTCTTCTTCACTTCCATCATATCCTGTCCGCGAAGCGTCCGATAAACATCATCACTCACTCCGTCAAACTGAAGAAATACCGTGTTTAGTCCCGCTTTTTTCAGTTTTCTGGCATATCCTTCTTCCTCTGCAAGACGGATCCCATTGGTATTCAGCTGAAAAAATGTAAAACCTTTTTCTCTTCCCATACGTATGATTTCAGGAAGATCATCCCTCATAGTCGGCTCACCGCCTGAAAGCTGTATATTAAATGGACCTCCATGATCCATCAGAAAATCAAACTGTTTTTCGATTTCACAGATAGAAGGATCCCCGTTTTCCTGACTTTCACCTGCCGAAGCAAAGCAGACCGGACAATGAAGATTGCAGCGCTTTGTAACTTCCAGAACCATACAGCAGCCTTTTCGTTCATGTTCCTCGCAGAGCCCGCAGTTATTCGGACAGGCCTTTTCTTTACTCTTTGGATTTACAGGAGTCTCAGCAGACAGATTTTCTCTTCCCCAGGAAAGATAATCTGCTGCACTTCCCTCCCAGATCAGTGTCCGAAACTTCCCATGAAGATCACATTCCTTTATCAGATAAATTCCGTCTTCACCTATACATTTTTTAGCCGGGAGTACTTTCATACATACCGGACAGACACTCTTCGTTTTACCAATCGTGATCAAACTTCAATTATCCCCCGTTCTGTCAGTATTTCCATAACTTTCATATATGTCTCTGCGATGAGTGCAGGACATCTTTCCATGATCACTCCCCAGTCCAGATGTGTAATATCTTTACAATAAAACACTCCGAATTCTTCTTCCGTCTTTTCACGGAACCACTGATACAGTTCCTGCACAGCCGGTTTCATCTGAACATCTTCTTTTTCCTCCGGTGCCAGGTTGCCAAGGAAATATCCTATCGCACAGGCACCTCCTGTCAGACATCCGCATGTATCTCCACAATAACCGATTCCTCCGCCAAGACCACCCAGAGCTTTTACAAGCTGTGGATTTTCTTCACCTATGGTTTCCAGCGTCATGATCATCATCATCTGCGAACAATGATATCCCATGCTCCCAAGTTCCGCTATTCTTTCATAAAGATCCATATGCTACTCCTTTCTGCCAATCACTGCCGTATAACTTAGCTTTTTTCCTTTATATTGCTTCTGCAGAAGCTTATACTCCTCGCAGCAGAATGAATCATTCCAGATTGCTTCCAGATAATATTCCCTCCAGAGAGGCGTCTGGTCTTCCTGGTAAAGAATGCAGAATCCTGTGCATTTAACAACCTCTGCAAGATTTCCCTGATCCAGATCTGACAATACGAGTAATCCGCCTTTTTTCAATACACGCCAACATTCTGAAACAGCTTTTTGCTGATCTCCGCTGACAAAAAATGCACACTGGCTGATACACAGATCCATACTCTCTGCTGTGTAATCAAGGTTCAGAAAATCTCCTTTCTGTACATCTCTGCTCCGTGGTGAAAGATCCACTCCATGTGCATTTATCCCCAGAGATCTCAGGATTCGCACGGTCTCACCTTCGCCCGCTCCAAGATCCAGGGCTTCCATTCCTTTCCTGAGTTTGACATATTTCAGAAGCTGAAGTGTCTGTGCCTCGCCTCCCGGATGTCTGTTCATTTATTTGTCCTCCAGCGCACGTTCCACTGCCAAAACTTTTCCAAGAGCCAGTTCCTCCGGAACATAGACAAAGCCACACTTCGGACAGACCGGCATCTCAACCGGAAAACCGTTTTCCAGATACATGAATTTTGCTTTTCCTTTTACCAGTGGAACCTTGCATTTGTTGCAGGTCAGCTTTCCTTCCGGATCAATCGTATAATAGTTTCTCTCAACTGCCATTACTGTCCCACCCTTTTCATAATATTCATTCGATGACTGTATGCTCTGCGCACCAGATACCCTTCTTCTGTTTCTATGAAACGCACCCAGAATGTTACATTTCCAAGTCTACTTCTTGTTACCAGTTCTTTTGTTTCTTCATCAAGGACTGCTTCCTGACTTTCTCTGTAATCTGCTAACACACGCTCCACATCGCTTTTCAGGATCATACGTTCATCCATCATTCGGATCGCATCTTCTGTATAGGTCACGGTATAATCTTTTTTCTCCATCATCAGTTCCTCATTCCAGATATTTTTCAGAAGTTTTTCTTTCAGCATAAGTCTGTTGTATCGTTTCTCACTGATATCCGGCATGCTGCAGGCATGATCTCCATACAGAAGTTCCAGAATATGTCTGGACTCTCTTCCTTCTCTGGTAAATCGGTCTCTGCATGCCATGCAATATGTCACATATGGTGCATCTGAACGTTCCAGACATTTTTCTGCCATTTTGGCTGCCATATCCTTATTCGCATATGCCGTCAGGCCACCATACCCACAACAGGGAGACAGATCTCTGGAATATTCTGTATTTTCAACTGTACATCCCATTTCAGTCAGAAGCTCTCTTATTGTATCCTGTGTATGTACATCTCCCCTGGCACCGCAGGCATCATGTATTGCAACCGGCACTTCCAGTCCCCTGGCCTTCTCGGGAAGTCCGATTTCCTTCAGAATTTCCCAGACTCCCGTGACCACTGCACCAGTACTCTCTTTTAACTGTTTCATACAACTCGGACAACCTGCTATGATCGTAGGATCGCCAAGCTTTGCAAGTTCCTGTTTCAGCTGCTCGTTTACTTTTTCTGTCATTTCATAACGACCTGCCCATTCACTGATCGCACCACAGCACCCCAGAATCAGTGCAACCCCGCCTTCAACTCTCCTGCACAGGTCTTCATATGCATCCATGACGACATCCGGCGCGATCGCTCCGGCCTGACATCCTGGAAAAAACACATATCTGCAGGTATCAAATCCAGGCTGAGGTTTACATAAAAAAGCTTCTGAATTTGAAAACAACATGTCCATCAACGCAAACTCATGTGGTGCCAATGGCATCTTATCCGTAGATACCATGTTTTCTCTTGCGGATCTGCAGACCTGACTCATATCAAATCCATTCGGACATGTCACCGTACACTGTCCGCAGAGTGAACAGGAATTCATCGCTTTATTCATTGGGTGATCGCCCATAATAATCTGGGTATTATTATAAATTTCACGGGCCAGAAGCCCCGGATGCTTCTTATATTCACTTAAGTAGACACAGCTTTTTATACACTCATCACAATGACACTGTATGCATCTCTTTGCTTCCTCAACAGCCTCTTCTTTTGAATATCCCTCTGCACCACAGGGGATTCTTTCTGATCCTTTGATGCCTTCCATATTCGTATAAAGCCTAGTAGTAACTGATCCTTCACTGCCTCTGTTGCTGTACGGAGAAAGATTCTGCACAAGAAGATCTACCGTCAGAGCGGCTCTCTTTGCAGAGAATGCAGCATCCATCACTGATTGTGTTGGTCCGCTGACGATCCTGGCCTGTTCTCTCAGCACAATTTCTATATCTGCTGCTTCTTGTGGTGCCAGCTTTTGTGCAATCTCTTCTGATGCACAAACCACATCTGCCAGTTTCATTTTTTCTCTGATAAATCCAGGATCAAGGCTGCATCCGAATTCAAAAGCAAGATCCATGGATCTCAGACGTTTCGCTTCATTATGACAATCAGATTCCGACAGATGTGCCGCGGCTGCAATATACTCTTCATAATTTTCTTCCTGACAGTAAATAGTTGTAGGATACATTTTCCGCTCCAGTTCCCCTGCCAGAAACAGTGGAAATAATCCTGATCCGAAAATTACTGCCTTTTTCTTTTTTCTTATACGAAAAACACTGCTCCGTTTTCCAGACTCCCCATACCGGACAATCGCACGCTCCACTTCACGTATGGATACACCATCGCCAATTTCACAAAGCTTGCATTTCTCTTCACAGGGAGCTGTGCATCCGTCGCAGAGAATCATCGGAAATGGAGTGATCTTTTCATAGATTGCCAGGGCCTTCTTAAAATTTCCTTTTGCAGCATAAAACAGCATCTCTTTTGTATCTACTTTGAAGGGACAGGCCGCAACACAGTAAGCCGGCTGATCATGGACGCAGAGACTGATCATATGATCCATCTCTTCCTTTGACATTCGATTTACATGATACACATGAGTGGAACCTCTTTCCTGTATATATGTCATAGCCTGCACTCCTTTCGTTGCTGTGAACCGGGTCAATATACTTCTTTCGTCTCTAAAGGGGAGACAGTTTACCGTCTCCCCTCATTATATCACATGATAAAATCAGATTTAGGATTTATTTCTCAAGTTCCTTCAATGCTGCAAGAACTCTTTCCGGACGGGCCGGAACACGTGTAATACGTGCACCCGTTGCATTGTAGATTGCATTCAGGATTGCAGGATGCGGAGCATCCAGTGGAGCCTCACCGCAGCCGGCAGCGCCATAAGGGCCACTTGGGCGATAGGTTTCATTGAAATGAAGTTCAATATCATCCGGAGCATCCTTCGGATATGGGATACCACAATTTTTCAGAGTGGTATCGTGGTTCAGATCTTCAAAGTCTTCTGTCAGAGCAAGACCCACACCCTGTACAAGACCACCATAGAAGTTTCCTTCTACAAGAAGTCTGTTCATGATCGTACCTACATCGGCAACACATGTAAATTTCTCAACAGTAACCTTACCGGTCTCTGTATTAACTGCAACTTCCGGAAGGAAAATCGTGTACATATAAGTTGCAAACGGATCACCCTGTGCCGTATCCTGATCGATCGGATGATCTGCACAGAATGTTGTTACCCAGTTACCTTCATATTTTGTTTCAAGACCTTCCGCTACCATTTCATCATAAGTACGGAACGTTCCATCTTCTTTTTTCATTGCTGCAACAAGGTTTTCTGCTGCCAGGCGGCATGCATTGCCTGACATAACCTGTGAACGAGAACCACCTGCCGGGCCTGCATTCGGACATGTCTTAGTATCATTCATAACAAGTTTGATCTGTTCAGGTCTGATTCCAGCCTGTCGAAGTGTTTCATGAGATGATACAAGAACACCCATATCAGCACCCTGTCCATGATCTTCCCATGCAGCATACATTGTAACGGTTCCATCCGGATTCAGTTCTGCAAAAGCATTGGATGTGTCAACACCATCAAGTCCGCAGCCATAAACACCAAGAGATACACCGATACCATATTTTATCTTGCCATCAGAAGCCGTATTCTTCTCGGCAACACGTTTCTTAGCTGCTTCATACAACGGACGTGCGGTCTTGAACAGTGCTTCCTCACAATATACTTCCGGCGGATAACCTGTCGGGATCGTGGTTCCTTCAGATTCCTTGTAACAGTTCATTTCACGCATATCAAACGGGTCGATTCCCATCTTTGCTGCCAGAACATCAATTGCGATCTCAGATCCCATATAGGACTGCGGAGAACCGTAAGCACGGAAAGCAGATCCCCATGCATGGTTAGTAAATACTGTTGTAGATTTGTTACGGATAGAATTGATTCCATAACCAGCGCCTGTAAACTGAGAAAGTCTCATGGTAAGCAGATCACCAAATTCTGAATATGGACCATGATCCACATAGTTGTTGCCCCAGAGAGCAAGGAGTTTACCGTTTTCATCTGCCGCAAGTTTGATATTCATAAATGCAGGAGATCTCTTTCCTGTATAAGTAATATTCTGGAACTGATTGAATACCAGCGATACAGGACGCTCAAGGATCTTGACAGCTGCACCGATCAGGGCTTCATTTGTCGGAGAGAACTTGTAGCCAAAGGTTCCTCCGGCATGGTTCTGAACAAGTCTCAAATTCTCCAGCGGAACACCGATACCATCAGCGATCATCGGCATATGGAGATGGATACCGATGGATTTGGAATGAACAGTTATCATACCGTCTTCATCAATGTAGCCATAACCACAGTCCGGTTCAAGATGGAGATGTGGCTGACGTGAACAGTAAGATTCGATCTCAACCTGCTGTGAATCCGGAATGCTGTCCCAGTCAAAATCAGGTCCCTTGATACAGTTTGTCTCAAAAAATGCATTTGGAACACCCGGATGGATTTCTGCTGCATCCGGTGCGATCGCATCCATTGCATTCATATATGCAGGAAGTTCTTCAATCTCAACTTTTACTGCGTCCGCTGCTGCACGTGCATGTTCTTCTGTATCTGCAGCTACAATTGCAATCGCATCACCAAACTGGAAAATCTTCTCATCACAGAGTACCGGACGTTCAAATCCATCTGTCTTATTGTGTTTCGGAAGCATTACAAGACCATTGATCTTGTTTGTTCCGCCGGCTGCCTTGATATCTTTTGCTGTGATAACACGGAAAACACCCGGCATGCCTTCTGCTTCTGTTGTATCAATGCTGAGGATGTTCGCATGAGAAACTTTTGCCTGTGTAAGTGCCAGGCGAAGAGTTCCCTCCGGCATCTTTAAGGCATCATCTGCACCGAAATCCCAGGTACCTGTTACCTTCTGTGCTGCTGATGGACGAATATAATTTGTACCAACAATAGAATCACCTGTCTGTTTAAAAACAAGATCCTCTTTTGTCATCTCGCCACGCATAACTTTTGCAGCTGCCATAGTTGCATCGATGAGCGGCTTGTAACCGGTACAGCGGCAAAGGTTACGCTGTTTGTTAAACCATTCTCTTACTTCTTCTCGAGTCGGGCTTGGATTATTGTCAAGAAGAACCTTCGCTGAGATAATGAATCCCGGAGAACAGAAACCGCACTGTGCACATCCGTATGCCATCCAGGCAACCTGGATCGGATGCATATCAGAAATTGTTCCAACACCTTCAATGGTTGTAATCTCTGCATTATCCGGAACACGACTCATCTTATAGATACAGGATCTTGTAACTTTTCCGTTCATAATTACGTTACAAGCTCCACAATGGCCCTCACCGCAGCCGATCTTACATCCCGTAAGAAGAAGATGATTACGGAGAACCTGTGCCAGTGTCTCGTCCTTATCAAGAATAAGGATTCTCTCAACACCATTGATCTTCAATGTCTTTTTGATCATATTGCATCCCTCCTGTTAAAAAAACGTCCCTATTATGTTACTGATCTTCCGGCTTATGTGTTCCGCATGAATCATGATCCGCACCCTTTCCCGTCAGATCTTTGAGTCTTTCCATTCCCCTGGCAGAATAGAACACAATGGAAGAACTGCTTCCATCCAGATTCTCACCGCTGAGTTTTAATACATTTGCATTCTCGTAATAATCCATCGGAAGTGTCCGGCTGTATTCCACTCCCGTGCGCTCATCTTTTACCTGTATGGTAACTTCTTTTGCGGTAATTTCAAAAATCTTATCCATGAAAAAGTTCTCCTGTCCACATCATTATGTATATATTCATACTATCATGCTTTTTCACAATATTGCAAATTATAAATAAATAAAACTTGGCTATTTTCACACAATTTTCTTTTTTTTATGATATAATAGTATCAATTTTATACAATGCCTTTAAGGAGGTGACTATCATGCAGACAGGTGCCTTGATCGTTGCTGCCGGAAAATCGTCACGAATGGGAGACTTTAAACCCATGCTTCAGCTTGGATCCATTTCCATTGCCCAGCGAGTGATCAATAATTTCCGGCAGGCCGGGATTTCTAAAGTAGTTGTGGTAACAGGATATAAGGCAGATGTACTGGAGCGCCATCTTGCCTCCAATAATGTAATCTTTCTTCGAAACGAAGACTATGCAACAACTCATATGTTTGATTCTGTCCGGATCGGACTGGAGTATCTGAAAGACAAGGTTGATACCGTGCTCTTTACCCCTGTGGACGTTCCACTGTTTACAGCCCGGACTGTCACTCAAATGCTCTCTGCAGACCATCCTCTTGTAACTCCGGTCTGTGAGGGTAAGCCCGGCCACCCGATCCTGCTCCGTTCCTCACTTATCGATTCCATCCTGAAAGATGACGGCAGTTCAGGCCTTGAGGGTGCTGTAGAACACTGCGGCACACCCATGTATTTTCTGAATGTGGAGGATCCCGGAATCATTCACGATGCTGACACACCAGAGGATTATGCCGAGCTTCTCCATGCACACAACCAGAGTCTGATCCGTTCAGAAATCCACATTCAGCTGGCACGTGAAAAAGTATTCTTTGATGAACAGCTTTATTCGCTTCTGACGCTGATCCATGAAACAGGCTCTGTCCGCGATGCCTGTGAACATATGCATATTTCCTATTCCACCAGCTGGAACCTGATCCGTACATTGGAATCGCAGCTTCATGAACCACTGATCATCAGAAGCCAGGGCGGCGTAAACGGAAGTCACAGTGAACTGACGCCATACGGTGAAGAATTTCTGGAACGATATGCCCGTTTTTCAGAAGAAACACGAAACTGTTCAGAAAAAATATTTGAAAATTGTTTCAGAGGATTTTTTAATGCGTGATCTTTATCTGATACGACACGGAAAACCACAATATCCGGATGAGCATTCTTATTGTATCGGACAGACTGACCTGCCTTTATCCATGCTTGGACATTTGCAGGCAGTCCTTTTGCACGAAGCACTGTCCGATAAGATCTCTGCAATATACTGCAGCCCTTTATCAAGAGCTGTCGATACAGCCAGACATATAGCACCTGCCCTTCCACATCTAACTGTTTCCGAGCTGTCAGAACGAAATCTTGGATCGTGGGATGGCCTTTCTTTTGATGAGATCCGTCAAAAATGGCCGGTGATTTATGAGGCACGTGGCAGAAATCCGGAATATCCGATTCCAGGAGCAGAAACTCCTCTGGAATCCGGTACACGCTTTTCACAGGCAATTTCCAGGATTCTTCATTCTTCGGACGGTAATATTGCGATTGTCGCTCATACGGATGTGATCTCTTCTTATTTATGGATGCTTCATCCGGAAATATCTGAGAGACAGAAGTTTCGGCTTCCATGCGGCTCTTATTATCATCTAAGAATAGATACGAGAGGGAATGCTGCCTTATCTGATTCACATTACATATTGCCGCATCCTGATCTGAATGATGAATTATGTCAGATGCTCCGGGATTCTGTTGATCTCCCGCAGCATGTACAGGCTCACAGCGATGCCGTTACGGAACTGGCCTGTCGTTTATGTGACATACTTAAAGTTCATGGATATCTTTTTGATCAGAAACTCATCCGCTCCGGTGCACTTCTGCATGATATTGCAAGGCTTCAGAAACATCACACCAGAACGGGCGGTGACCTTTTCTTACAATTAGGTTATCCCGAAATCAGCCAGATCATTTCACAGCACCATGGTTTAAAAGAAACGAAACTGAATGAAGTGGCTATTGTTTTTCTGGCTGATAAACTGATTGAGGAAACGCAGCGTGTATCAATCGAAAAAAGATTCGCTGACAATCTGCATAAATGCAAAAGTCCGGAAGCGATAAAATCACACGAACGCCAATTAAATCAGGCTCTTGCGCTGCAGGATATGATACAATCAATCTGTCATACGACACTTTAATATACAAAATTACAGGAGGTTTTTATATGAGAACATTATTTCAGACAATAAAACAGCAGTTTCTGGAGGGAAATGACCTTGTACTTGCTTCCATCACAGCATCATCAGGATCGACTCCACGAGGTGCCGGATCCCGCATGCTGGTCGGAAAAA
>NZ_CAKROJ010000059.1 GCF_934372025.1 uncultured Blautia sp. | reverse complement strand
AGTGACAAAACCTGACAAAACCTGTCAAGAATATAACGAACAGCTATTGATTTCGCATGAAAGAGCGGATATAATGAGTTCAGTTATCAGAGATGATATAAAAAAGAATATAAAGCTAACCAGACCAATAAGGAGGCAGACGGTAGTTATGAAGATTGGAAATGATATTTATTATGTAGGTGTGAATGATCATCAGGTGGATCTGTTTGAAGGACAGTACGATGTACCGAACGGTATGGCCTATAACTCTTATGTGATCATGGATGAGAAGATCACAGTTATGGATACAGTGGATGCACATTTTGCAGAAGAATGGCTTGGTAATATTGCAAAAGTTCTTGATGGTGCAAAACCGGCTTACCTGGTTGTACAGCATATGGAACCTGACCATGCAGCGAATATCGAAAAGTTTATGAAAGCTTATCCGGATACAACGGTTGTTGCAAATACCAAAACATTTACTATGATGGAAAACTTCTTCAGAGGAATGAATCTGGAAGGTAAAAAACTGGTTGTTGATAACGGTGAGAGCCTGACTCTTGGCAAACATGTACTGACATTTGTATTTGCACCGATGGTTCACTGGCCGGAAGTTATGGTTACATATGATAGCACTGATAAAGTACTGTTTTCAGCAGATGGATTTGGTAAATTTGGTGCACTTGACGTAGAAGAGGACTGGGACTGTGAAGCTCGTCGTTACTACATTGGCATTGTTGGAAAATATGGTCCGCAGGTTCAGAAGCTTCTCAAAGCAGCAGCAACTCTGGACATCCAGACAATCTGTCCTCTGCATGGACCGATTCTGACAGAAAATCTTGGACATTACCTTGAAAAATATGATATCTGGTCTTCTTACAAAGTTGAGAGTGAAGGTGTTGTGATCGCATACTCTTCCGTATACGGAAATACAAAGAAAGCAGTCGAAGTTCTTGCTCAGAAGCTTGAAGAAAAAGGCTGCCCGAAGGTTTCTGTATTTGACCTTGCAAGAGATGACATGGCTGAAGCTGTAGAGGATGCATTCCGTTACGGAAAACTAGTCCTTGCATCTGTAACTTATAATGCAGACATCTTCCCATTCATGAAATTTTATATTGACCATCTGACAGAAAGAAATTACCAGAACCGTACAATCGGTCTGATTGAGAATGGAAGCTGGGCTCCGAATGCTGCAAAAGTTATGAAAGCTAAATTTGAGAAGAGCAAAAACATCACATGGCTGGATACAACTGTAAAGATCATGTCTTCCTTAAGTGATGAGAATATGGAACAACTGGATCAGATGGCTGAAGAACTGTGTAAATAATTCATACGCTGCTATTTGTTTCCCTGCGAAATATGAAATTCAGAAACTATTCTGAAAAGCATATTTTGCAGGGATTTTTTTATCTTAGTGACAGAAAACTATTGACAAAATTTCTCATTTGGCATAGGGTTAGTTCATACATACTTAATGATAAAAAATATCAATATAGAACGAGAAAGATAAGAGGAAAGCAGAGATGACATCATTACGTGAACTGCCAATCGGAAAAACTGCGACTATCCGTTCTGTCGGTGGAGAAGGTGCGTTAAGACAGCATTTTCTGGATATGGGACTGATTCCAAAGGGAGAAGTGACCATGGTGAAATATGCTCCAATGGGAGA
Organism: uncultured Blautia sp.; assembly: GCF_934372025.1. Classification (GTDB taxonomy): domain Bacteria; phylum Bacillota; class Clostridia; order Lachnospirales; family Lachnospiraceae; genus Blautia_A. The sequence continues at coordinate 11,253 of NZ_CAKROJ010000059.1, read as the reverse complement.
TCCTATGGAGCTCCGTATTCACAGTTATGAACTGACCCTGCGTCTGGCAGATGCAGAAAAGATAGAGATAGAAAACATTCGTGATGCGGTGGAGCCGTCAGAGGGAAAGGCGGCACACAAAAAAGATATTACTAAAGTAATTCCACATCCTGGTCTTGGTGAAGGCGGAAAATATCATGAAAAAGAAAATGAACATCCGCTGCCGGACAGTGAGGTCCTGACATTTGCACTTGCGGGTAATCAGAATTGTGGTAAGACGACATTGTTTAATCAGCTGACAGGTTCCAGTCAGCATGTCGGAAATTTTCCAGGAGTTACAGTAGACAGAAAAGATGGAACTATCCGTGGCAGGAGCAATACACTGGTAACAGATCTTCCTGGTATTTATTCAATGTCTCCGTATTCCAGTGAAGAAATTGTAACAAGAAATTTTGTGTTGGATGAACATCCAAAAGGAATCATTAATATTGTAGATGCTACAAACATTGAAAGAAATCTTTATCTGACCATGCAGCTGATGGAACTGGATATACCGATGGTTCTGGCTTTGAACATGATGGATGAAGTCAGAGAAAACGGAGGTTCTATTCTGGTAAACCGGATGGAAAAAATGCTTGGAATTCCGGTGGTTCCCATTTCAGCGGCAAAGAATGAAGGAATTGATGAGCTGGTGGCACATGCACTACACGTTGCCAAATATCAGGAGAAGCCGCAGAACATTGATTTCTGTGATGCCAATGAAGATGGTGGTGCGGTGCACAGATGTCTTCATGCGATCATGCATCTGATTGAAGACCATGCAAAAGCGGCACAAATTCCGGTTCGTTTTGCAGCAGCAAAGCTTGCGGAAGGCGACCAGCTTATCATGGACAGTCTGAACCTTGATCAGAATGAGAAAGAAATGCTGGAACATATCATCAAACAGATGGAGACAGAACGTGGTCTGGACAGAGCAGCAGCTATTGCTCACATGCGTTTTGATTTTATTGAGAATGTCTGTGATGAGACGGTTGTAAAGCCAAAAGAAAGCAAAGAACATCTTCGCAGTCAGAAAATTGATAAAGTGCTTACCGGTAAATATACAGCTATTCCGTGTTTCATAGGTATTATGGGACTTGTGTTTTTCCTGACCTTCAGTGTGATTGGAGCATTTCTTCAGAATCTGCTGGATATGGGGATTACAGCTCTCGGAAATATGGTTGATCATGTAATGACAGCGGCCGGAGTAAACCATGTGATTCATTCGCTGGTCATGGATGGCGTTTTCAACGGTGTTGGAAGTGTACTGAGTTTTCTTCCGGTTATCGTAACATTATTTTTCTTTCTGTCTTTACTGGAAGACAGCGGATACATGGCACGTGTTGCATTTGTTATGGATAAGCTGCTTCGAAAGATTGGGCTTTCCGGTCGAAGTATCGTTCCGATGCTTGTCGGTTTTGGATGTACTGTACCTGGGGTTATGGCGAGCAGAACACTTCCATCAGAACGTGACCGTAAAATGACAATTCTGCTGACACCGTTTATGAGCTGCTCAGCAAAACTTCCGATCTACGCATTTTTTGCAGCAGCGTTTTTCCCTGGTCATGGAGCAATTGTAATGATTGCGCTGTATTTTGGTGGAATCATTATGGGAATCCTGATGGCACTTCTGATGCGAAAAACATTGTTCAGTGGAGAAGCAGTGCCATTTGTTATGGAACTTCCGAATTATCGTATGCCTGGAGCAAAGAATGTAGGACACCTTCTCTGGGATAAGGCGAAGGATTTCCTCCAGAGAGCATTTACAGTAATTTTTGTTGCAACACTTGTGATCTGGTTCCTGCAGACATTTAATACACATTTCAGTATCGTAACAGATTCCAGAGACAGTATCCTTGCAATGCTGGCAAGCGTGATCTCACCAATCTTCAAACCGATGGGATATGGTGACTGGAGAATTTCAACAGCTCTGATCACAGGATTTATGGCAAAAGAAAGTGTTGTTTCTACGCTTTCTATCCTTTTTGGAAACACATCAGTCCTGCTTGCGAGTATCACACCGCTTTCAGCCGCCAGTCTGCTGGCATTTTGTCTGTTGTATACACCGTGTGTTGCGGCAATTGCTTCAATCAAACGTGAACTTGGTGCTAAGTGGGCAACGCTGGTTGTAATCGGACAGTGTGTGATTGCCTGGCTGGTGTCATTTGTAGTTTATATGGTGGGTGGTTTGTTCTTCTGACAGACAGGAGCTGGTCAGGACTGTGTACTCAGAGACAGCTTCGGTGACGGCTGACATTAAGAGCCAGCCCCATTTCACCAAGGAGAAAGACAATGGAAGTGCCGCCATAGCTGATAAAAGGCAGAGTGATTCCGGTATTGGGAATGGTATTGGTGACAACGGCAATGTTCAGGATAATCTGGATTGCCAGATGGCCCATGATTCCGGCAGACAAAAGTGAACCGGAAAGTTCCTGACAGTGCATGGAGATGACACAAAGTCTCCAGAGCAGCAGAGCAAAAATAAGAATCAGGATTATGGCACCTGCCAATCCCATTTCTTCACAGATAATAGAAAAAATCATATCATTCTGGGCTTCGGGAACGAAGCCCAGTTTTTGTATACTGTTTCCGAGACCACGTCCAAACAGACCACCGCTTCCGATCGCGTAGAGTCCCTGGATCGTCTGAAAGCCTTTTTCGTATTTTTCAGGGCTGCGCCAGATTGCGAGACGTTCCAGACGATAACTTTCGGCAGCGAGAAAAATCGTGATAAAACCAATTCCTGCTCCGCCCAGAGCCACAAATTGTATATAATGCGGACTGGCTGCAAAAATCAGTATGGCACCGATTCCAAGAATGATGACAGCAGTGCTTAAGTTATTGGAGCCGACGAGACCAACGACAGGAAGAAGTGAGAGCATGGTGCGGCACATGAACCAGAAACCGTCTGTCTGTTTGTGACTTTTTTCAATTTGCCAGGTCAGAAACAGAATCACAGCGACTTTGGCGAATTCGGAAGGCTGAAAAGATAAAGGCCCCAGATTCAGCCAGCGTCTGGAACCGTTGATTTCCTGTCCAAAGAGAAGAACAGCGGTAGACAGAAGCAGGGAAAGAAGATAGGCAGCAGGTGCAAGCCGGACGAAAAAATGATAGTCAACAGAGGAAATGACATACATGACACCAAGACCAAGTGCTGTAGCGAAGAGCTGTTTTTTGAAATAATAGGCAGAGTCATGAAAACGAACTCTTCCATTATATTCACTGGCACTGAGAAGGACAATAAGACCAAAGACTGCCAGAATAAGAACGAGTGTCAGCATCATAAAATCTGGTTCTGAATGAGGGGAGTGTTGTTTGTCCTGTGACATGGCAGACTCCGGAGAATGTTTATTTAAAGATATATAAAAAGCACAGAAATTATGCATGAAGGATTGTAGAAAAAAGAAGGTGTGTTATAATTTACAATATATTAAATGAAGGGGGATACCAAGGATGAAAAAGTTCATAGAGGAATTTAAGGCTTTTGCACTTCGTGGAAATGTGATGGATATGGCAGTTGGTGTTATTATTGGCGGTGCATTCTCAGGAATCGTAACATCGCTGACGGATAATTTTATTAATCCGATTCTGAATGTCCTGACTGGTGGGGCATCATATTCTGTGTCTGATGTTGCAGGCTTTGCGTCTTCATTTGTTTCATCAGTCGTTAACTTTATTATTATGGCGTTTATCCTGTTTTGTCTGCTGAAGGGAATCAACAAGCTGACAGGACTTACAAAGAAACCGGAAGAACCAAAAGAAGAAACTACAAAGATCTGTCCGTATTGCCAGAGTGAAATCAGCATCAAGGCAACCCGTTGTCCGCATTGCACGTCCATTTTGGAAGAAACAAAGATTAAATAACAATGTATTATACTAAAAAAGTGGAACAGGATTTATTTGAAATGCAAGATCTGAAATACCGGGAGTTTCACAGCAGGTTAATGCCTGGTATTGATAAAGAGACAATCATAGGAATACGGATGCCGGTACTTAGGAAATTTACCAGAGAATTTGCAAAGACACCGGAAGCAGAGTATTTTCTGCGTGATCTGCCGCACAGATATTATGAAGAAAACAATATGCACATGATGATCGTGAGCTGGATCAAAGATTATGGCATGTGCCTTTCAGAATTAGAAAGATTTCTGCCATATGTGAATAACTGGGCAACCTGTGACCTGCCTGCACCGAAATGTTTTGCAAAGCATAAAGAAGAACTGCTTCCGGAAATTCGAAGATGGATCGCATCAGAGAAAACTTATACGATCCGCTATGGAATCGGTATGCTGATGAATTTTTATCTGGATGAGGATTTCAGCCCGGAATATCTGAAACTGGCAGCAGATGTCAGATCAGAAGAATATTATGTTAATATGATGATTGCCTGGTATCTGGCGACAGCGCTTGCGAAGCAGTGGGAGGCGACCATTCCTTATCTGGAAGAACGACGTCTGCCGGAGTGGATACATAGAAAGACAATTCAAAAAGCAATCGAAAGTTACAGGATTACACCGGAACAGAAGGTGTATCTGAGAAATTTACGCTGGGAAAAGGGGTAAATAAATATGTACACTGCAGCAAAAGAAAGATATACGACCATGGAATATAATCGTTGCGGAAACAGCGGTCTGATGCTTCCAAAGGTGTCACTTGGATTATGGCATAACTTTGGAGATACAGCAAATTTTGAAAACATGAGAAAGCTTTGCTTCACAGCTTTTGATAATGGAATCACACAGTTTGACCTTGCAAACAACTATGGTCCGGAACCGGGAAGCGCAGAGAAAAATTTCGGTCGCATCCTGAAAGAAGACCTTGGTGTTTACCGTGACGAGATGATCATTACTACAAAAGCCGGATATGAGATGTGGGATGGCCCTTATGGAAACTGGGGAAGCCGCAAATATCTTCTGGCAAGTCTGGATCAGAGCCTGAAACGTATGGGACTGGAATATGTGGATATCTTCTATCATCACAGAATGGATCCGGACACACCGCTTGAGGAGACTATGGGAGCACTTGCAAGTGCTGTACAGAGCGGAAAGGCAATCTATGTCGGACTCTCCAACTATAATGGGGAAACTCTGGAAAAGGCGGCAGCCATCCTGAAAGAGATGCGTTGTCCGTTTGTGATCAACCAGAACCGTTATTCCATTTTTGACAGAACAGTAGAAAATAATGGCCTGAAAGAAATGACAGGTAGACTGCAGAAAGGCCTGATCACATTCAGCCCGCTTGCACAGGGGCAGCTGACAGATCGTTATCTGCATGGAATCCCGGAAGACAGCCGTATCCGTACAGATGGAAGATTTCTCAAAGAAAGTATCCTGGATGAGCACAGACTGGATCAGATCCGTAAGCTGAATGATCTGGCTGCACAGCGTGGTGAAAAGCTGGCTGATATGGCACTTGCATGGCTTCTGCAGAAGAAAGAAGTGACAAGCGTTCTGATCGGTGCATCCAAGCCGCAGCAGATTCTGGATAATATAAAGGCAATTTCCAGTGCACCGTTCACAGAAGAAGAACTGAAAATGATCGACGAGATCTCTTTGAATTAAAGATTCAAAGAAATAATGGTGAACTGGATTTTGTACAATTATACAAATATAATGAAAATTTCTGAAAATACAAACAAAATTTGTGAAAAAATTGAGTTGTAGAATAAAAAACTCCGTGCTATAATGCAATCAATTTCAAAGAAGCGAAGTGCAAAGGGGCATCAACAATAGTTGATGTCCCTTTTTGTGATTCATGGAGATGAAAGATATGCAGACAGAAGAAATCTTAAGCGCAGGAATTGATATCGGAACATCAACTACTCAGCTGGTATTCAGCAAAATGCTTCTGCAGAATACAGGAGGATTTGGCAAGATACCACAGATCAAAGTGATTTCCAAAGAAGTGATATACAGAAGTCAGGTATATTTCACACCATTACTTTCCAGGGATGAGATTGATGGAAAATGGGTAGATCGGATCATCAAAAAAGAATACAGAAAAGCAGGCATAAAGCCAGCAGATCTTTCTACTGGTGCAGTGATCATAACTGGTGAAACTTCCCGTAAGAAAAATGCGGAAGATGTAGTTGAGGCGATCGCGGATGTGGCCGGAGATTTTGTTATGGCTACTGCGGGAGCAGATCTGGAATCCGTGCTGGCAGGTAAGGGAGCCGGTGCAGCAGAGCTGTCGCGCAAGACTGGAAAGATTGTTGCCAATCTGGATATTGGAGGCGGTACCACAAACATCTGTCTGTTTGAAAATGGAAATGTACTTGATACGGCATGCTTTGATATTGGCGGAAGACTTGTAAAGACAGAAGATGGACAAATAATTTACATTGCACCAAAACTTCAATGGCTTTGTGAACAGATGGGATTGGATATCCAAGAAGGCCAGGATACAGAATCTGAAAAACTGATGCTCCTTACTGATGCGATGGCAGATATTCTTGCAGAGGCTGTAGGATTAAAGAAGACAGGTGCTTACATTGACAGAATGAAAACTAATCATGTGATAACCTGTCAGAAGAAACCGGAACTGATCACATTTTCAGGTGGAGTTGCCTCTTGTTTTGAAGAGACCGGAGAACCGTTTCGATATGGTGATATAGGCGTGCTGCTTGCACAGTCTATTATGGAAAATCCATATTTTCAGAAAGGAAACATCTGTAAAGCCAAGGAAACAATGAGAGCTACTGTGATCGGTGCAGGAAATTACAGCATGAATATTTCCGGAAGCACGATAGAGTATACCGAAGAAACTTTTCCTCTTAAGAATATTCCAGTTGTTAAGGTGACATTGGAAAATGCGGAAGATATCAAAAATCTCGGAGAAAATGTTCATCGTGCAATGCAGATCTACCGTGAAAGCCGAGGTGAAGGCAGACAGGTTGCTGTTGCGATGAAAGGGCTGAAATGTCCGTCCTTTGCACAGATACAGGAGATTGCCGATAAACTGACAGAGCAATTTGACCAGGAATGTGGGGAGAAAGATGCAGTGATCATCGTCCTTGAGGAAGATATTGGAAAGGCTCTTGGTCAGGCACTTCATCACAGAATAAAGAACAGAAGAAAGATTATCTGTATTGATGGAATCTATTGCGAAAGCGGAGATTTCGTAGATCTGGGAGAACCGATCGTATCGGGAAAAGTTATCCCGGTGATTGTAAAGACATTAATATTTAACGGGTAGGTGCAGGATATGATTTTGAAGACTTCAATGTTAGGGCAGATATATGAATTCAAAGATGTAAAAGACGTTCTGGCGAAAGCAAGTGAAAAAAAATCCGGTGATGAACTGGCCGGTGTGGCAGCAGAAAGTAAGCTTCAGAGAATCGCTGCAAAAGAAGTGCTGGGACAGCTTACCGTAGAAGATTTAAGAGAAAATCCGGTGGTTCCCTACGAAGAGGATTCGGTCACGAGAATCATCCAGGATGACATAGATGAAGAAGTTTATTCTGAAATTAAAGGAAAAACCATTCAGGAGATGCGAGAGTGGATCCTGGATGATACGACAGACAGTGATAAGATCATGAGAGCCAGCAAAGGGCTGACCAGTGAGGCAATAGCTGCAATATCAAAGATCATGGGGAATATGGATCTGATCCTTGCGGGAAGCAAGATGCATATTACGGCAACCTGCAATACCACGATTGGAACCGAAAATGTTCTTGCAGCAAGGCTTCAGCCGAATCATCCGGTAGACGATGTGGAAGGTGTGACTGCAAGTACGCTGGAAGGTCTGAGTTATGGATCAGGGGATGCAGTTATCGGTCTGAATCCTGCAATCGATACCGTGGACAGTACACTTGCTATATGGAAAACACTTGGAGACATCAGAGATAAATATCAGATTCCGACACAGACCTGTGTTTTATCACATGTGACCACTCAGATGGAAGCTCTTCGGAGCGGACAGGGAAGTGCAGACTTGTGTTTTCAGTCTATCGCTGGATCTGAAGCGGCATTATCCGCATTTGGTGTGACGACAGAAATGCTTGAAGAGGCGGAGGCATTATTTAAAGAAAAAGGACATGCAAAAGGTCCGAATGTCATGTATTTTGAGACAGGACAGGGATCGGAGCTTTCATCTTCAGCAGCGTTTGGAGCGGATCAGCAGACGATGGAATCCAGATGTTATGGACTGGCAAGACATTACCATCCATTTCTGGTAAATACAGTAGTTGGATTTATGGGTCCGGAGTACATTTATGATACCAAGCAGCTGACAAGAGCGGCACTGGAAGATGTTTTCTGTGGACATCTGCACGGGCTTCCGATGGGATGCGACGTCTGCTATACCAATCATATGCCGACCGATCAGAATGATTCGGAAGCGATTCTTACATTGCTTGGAACAGCTGGTGTTCACTATGTTATGGGACTTCCGCAGGCTGATGATATCATGTTGATGTATCAGTCAACCAGCTACCATGATGTGGCCAGTGTCAGACAGTTACTGAAAAAACAGCCAATTCCGGAGTTTAAGGAATGGCTGGAAAAATGGGGATTCTGGGAAAATGGACATCTCGGCAGAAATGCCGGAGACCCATCCGTATTCTTTACAAAATAATTTTCAGGTACAGGAGGGAAGAAAATGAGTGCTTCAGCAGAATGTCTTAAAGATATCATGGAAACAGATATTATGGATTACATGCATGTGGATCATCCGTATAACGAGAAAGAAATATGGAAAATGAAACATGCAACTCCTGCAAGAATTGGAATCGGGCATTGTGGACCACGATATACAACGGAAGCAGAGCTTCGCTTTCTGGCTTCACATGCAGCGGCTAATGACGCTGTTTACAATGAGGTTCCAAAAGAAACTGTCAAAAAGCTGGGAGTATTTGAGGTTCAGACAAAATGCGCAAACAAAAATGAAATGCTTTTGAGACCGGATTGGGGAAGAGTTTTTCTGCCGGATGCGCAGGAAACAATCTCACAGAATTGTGTTCATCATCCACAGGTACAGATTTATTTTGGCGATGGTCTTTGTTCACCTTCTATAGAAGCAAACATCCCGGATCTTTTTCCAACGATCAAAATGGGACTGGAAGATAAGGGAATCACAGTCGGAACTCCATTCTTTGTAAGATACTGCAGAGTAAATACTGCAAGAACGATAGGGCCGCTTCTGGATGCGCAGGTAACATGTGTTCTGATAGGAGAACGACCGGGACTTCTTACTTCGGAAAGTATGTCGGCATATATTGCTTACAATGCAAGACCAGATATGCTGGAGTCAGAATACACAGTAGTTTCCAATATCAGCAGACATGGAATACCGCCGGTAGAGGCAGCAGCACATATTGTTGATCTGATAGCCCAGATTCTTGAAAAGAAGAAGAGCGGAGTAGAATTTGCAAGTGCAAGTTAATTAAATAAAAGGGTGAAAGTGATAGTCATCAATATAAAAATGCAATGGGGCATGGGAATAAAATTCCATGCTCTGTTTTTTTATATATAAAACGCGGAATGAGGAGTGATTATTATGGAAAACGGAGAAACAAAACTTGTCAGAGCACTGGGACTGAAAGAGTCCATCAGTATGACGATCGGAACAGTTGTAGGTGTAGGCCTTTTTACCTGTGGTTCTTCACAGATTGGACATGTAGGATCATGGATTATTGTTATTACCTTCCTGTCATTGCTGATCTCAATCTGGCCATGCCTGATCTATGGAGAGATGTCAGCAGCGCTGCCTTGTGCAGGTGGTACCTATAACTATGCAAAACGTGGACTGAACAGAGTCTGGGCTAACCTTGCAGGATGGCATTACATTATCTCAGTAGTTGGAATCGGTGCAGGTGAGACGCTTGCTTTTGCCAACTATTTCAAGATTCTTTTCAGTCAGTTTGGAATTGATCTGAGCGGAGTCGATTCACGTATCATTGCAATTATTCTGGTACTGTTTTTCCTGGTACTGAATTTAAAAGGAATTGAAATGTCCGGTAAAGCGCAGACAGGATTTATCTTTTTCTTCTGGGGATGTGCAATTGCATGGTTCCTGTACATGATTCCAAAGATCCATCTGGAATATTTTGGAGGAATCGCAATGGATTCCCTGCCGCCTTTCAATGAAATTATGTACATTTTTGGACTTGTATGGTGGTGCTACACTGGTTTTGAAACATGTGTTTCTATGGGTGCTGAAACAAAATATCCACAGTATACACTGCCGAGAGCTTTAAAAGTATCAGTATTCCTTGTATTTGTATGTAACGCATTATTCCAGTGGTTCCTGGTTGGTCTTGTACCGCATAAATTTTATCCACTGCTTGCAGCAGCAGATGCTCCTTATGCAGAGGGTCTGGAAGCAGCAGGACTGATAGGATTCCCGATCATTCTTCTTTGCATTGGTATTGCATTCGGAGGTGACCTCTCCACGATCAACCCTGGTATTGCAGCACCGGCAAGATATATTTTTACAATGGCAGAAGATAAATCCCTTCCTTCTTTCTTCTGCAAGATTCATCCGAAGTATAAAACACCTTATACAGCAGTTGCAGCAGTAGGAATCATCAACATTATTCTGATCGCAACAGGTTCTATCAACTACATTGCATCTGTATCGCTGATTTCTCTTGCACTCTGCTACATCATTGGCTGTCTTGCTTATCTTGGACTGAAAAAACACTGTCCGGATATGAAAAGACCTTATGTGGCTCCTGGTGGAAAATTCGGCTGCTGGTTTACAATCGTTGTGTATATCTTCATGCTGATCTTCGCTGATAAAGCAGCGCTGATTACTTCTGGTGTTGTCACAGTTGCGGCAATCATTTACTGGGCACTCTTTACCAGAAAACATGAGAACAAGATTCCATCGATCGAAGAGGAGATTGGTGTTCTTGAAGAGCCAACTCCGGAAGAAAAAGCAAAGATGGATAAAGAGTACAATATCTGGAAGATTGCTACAATCGTTGCAACGATCATTGCACTTGGAATCTATGTTATTCCGGTTATCTTCTGAGAGATAAAAGTGAGACATACCATAAAAGTCCCCCGCATACACTGTAAAAACGGTGTCTTCGGGGGATCTTTTTTTGAAGGATTATATCGAAGAACGTGCAGTGGAAATTGCACATTACATAATAGAAACAAAAGCGACAGTACGACAGACAGCAAAAAAATTTGGAATCAGTAAGAGTACGGTGCATATGGAAGTAACAATATAGAACGGTTCGTTTGGGTAATAGAATAAGAAAAACCAAGGAGGAACGAACCATGAAGG
>NZ_CAKROJ010000058.1 GCF_934372025.1 uncultured Blautia sp. | reverse complement strand
TCTATTGAATGATGATTCGTTAAAGAATTTTCGAGAATCGTATGTGTTTCACTGTTTAGTTATCAAGGTTCTTGCTTACTGTCATTTGCGACAGCTCATTTACTTTATCACATTTTCTCATGTGTGTCAAGTACTTTTTTGAAGTTTTTTATTTTTTTCAAACTTCAAACGGAGAAGGAGGGATTTGAACCCTCGCGCCGCTATTAACGACCTACTCCCTTTCCAGGGGAGCCCCTTCGGCCAGCTTGGGTACTTCTCCAAATTGCCCTACGCAATCACTTCTTTTTTCAGAAGCGTTTTATATTATATCGCGTTGTTTTTTATTTGTCAAGAACTTTTTTAACTTTTCAAAAGTTTTTATTCTCTTCAAATAGCGGAGAGAGTGGGATTCGAACCCACGCGCCCTTGCGGACAAACGGTTTTCAAGACCGCCTCGTTATGACCACTTCGATATCTCTCCATATGCACTTTTCAGTGTTTTATCTTTGCATCTCTGTCAGACGCAAGATGTATTCTATCATCAATTTATTCTAATGTCAATACATAATTTTACATTTTTTTAATCTTTTTCACCTCTTTTTCAAAAACACTTCTGCGACATCCAGATCCTCTGGTGTTGTGATCTTGATATTCTGATAAGATCCCTCTACAAGGCGTACTTTAACACCAGTTTCCTGCTCTACTACCATGGCATCATCTGTTATAGATGTCATATCTTTTTGGCGAATACTCTCATGAGCCTTCTTGATAAGATCATATGCAAAAATCTGCGGTGTCTGAATTGTCCAGACTCTTTTTCGATCCGGAGTCTCTCTGACAAAATCTGTTTCATCAGATACTTTTACTGTGTCTTTTGATGGCATGCCAACAACACATGCCCCCGTTTCCCGCACGCCAAACATCCCTCTCTCCAGAATTTCCTCAGTTATAAAAGGTCTCGCTCCATCATGTATAAAAACATATTCACAATCCTTGCATGCAAGCAATCCTTTATACACAGAATCATAGCGTTCTTTCCCTCCTGCTATAACTGCAGTCACTTTTGTAAACCCATAATGTTCTATAATTTCTTTTTCACAATAAGAAATCATATCTTTCCCTGTAACTACGATAATATTCTGAATCAATGGACTTCTCTCGAAGCATTTCAAAGAATAATATAAAACAGGATGTCCCTGAATTTTCAGAAATTGCTTCTGTACTTTACTGTTCATTCGCTTTCCCTGTCCTGCTGCCAGAACAATCGCTGTTGTTTTTTCCTTCATTTCAGAAACCTCCTGTCTTATCTTCAAAAAACACTAACACTTACCTTACTGTTCAACGGTTACTGTTCACTCCGTTCACAGCAACTTGGTCAAAATCCATTCCATATCACCTTCGGTGATGGGATTTTGCCCCGTATGTCTCGGGATTTTGCCATATACATGGCAAAACACCTCGCGAAATATTACCTGTGAACAGTAACGTTCAACGTTCACCAAGTCTCAGATTCGGAACTGCATTCAAGTCCCATCCATGCCGTGTGCCCTTTATAAATTCATAATATGCTGCCACACCAATCATTGCCGCATTATCTGTACAGAAAATAGGTGACGGACGGTAAAATTTGTATCCATGTTCTTCACATGCCTTTTCCATTGCAGCACGAAGCGTTCCATTTGAAGCAACCCCTCCTGCAATGGCAATTTTATCCATATTATAATCTTTGGCAGCAAGCATAGTATGCTCTACCAAAACATCCACTACTGCATTTTGGAAAGAAGCTGCCAGATCTGCCCTGTTCACTTCCTCCCCCTTCATCTGCGCCTGATTAATATAATTCAATACAGCTGATTTTACTCCACTGAAACTGAAATCATACGGACAATCCCCGATTTTTGCACGTGGAAATACAATCGCATCCGGATTTCCTTCTTTTGACAGCTTATCAATCTTTGGTCCTCCCGGATATCCCAATCCTATTGCTCGCGCTACTTTATCAAAAGCCTCTCCTGCTGCATCATCACGTGTGCGTCCAAGAATTTCAAATTCCCCATAATCTTTAACAATAACAAGGTGTGTATGTCCTCCCGATACAATCAGACAGAGAAACGGCGGCTCCAGATCCGGATGTTCAATATAGTTCGCCGAAACATGACCTTCTATATGATGCACACCTACCAGTGGAAGTTTTTTTGCATACGCAATTGCCTTTGCCTCTGCAACACCTACCAGAAGTGCACCAACCAGACCCGGCCCATAAGTTACCCCAATGGCGTCCAGATCATCCAATGTCACATCTGCTTCTTTCAATGCTTCTTCAATTACCTGATTTACCTTCTCAATATGTTTACGTGAAGCAATCTCAGGCACAACTCCACCATATAATTTATGAAGTTCTATCTGCGATGATATCACATTGGAAAGAATCGTTCTTCCGTTTTTTACCACTGAAGCCGCAGTCTCATCGCACGAACTTTCAATTGCCAAAATCAATGTATCTTTCATTTTCAGACTCCTCTAGTCTTCTTCAAAATTCAGTTCCACACTTTTTCCATCTTTGCCAGGCCAGGCATTGGGAAAAATTCCCCTTACCATATCCATATATTCCTCCGGATGGATCAACGACGGACTGTAATGTGTCAGCCACAGTTCCTTTACCTCCGCATCATGTGCCAGAGTTGCCGCTTCCCGAAAAGTCATATGCTTATAGCCTTTTGCTTTTTCAATCTTATCTTCTTCGCCATACATTCCCTCACAGATAAACAAATCTGCCCCTTCTGCGTTGCGAAGAATGGACTCTGTCGGTCTGGTATCTGTTGTATATGTTACTTTAATCCCTTTTCGGTCCGGTCCCAAAACCATATCCGGAGTATAGATTCTACCATCTGCTTCTATCGTCTGTCCTTTTTGAAGAGGATTCCAGTATTTCAATGGTATTTCCTGCTCTTTCGCACGTTCCGGTGAGAATTTCCCCTGTCTCAGAATTTCAATCGTATATCCATAACAAATGACATTGTGATTTACTCTGAACGCAGTGATCCTGTATCCGTTGAGTTCCAGTACCTCCTGTGGCTTTGTGATCTCTATAAATCTGATTTCAAAAGGAAGCTCCGGTGCAATCACTCTCAGCGCATTTACAACCCTCTCCAGACCTTTTGGTCCAACCAGTGTAAGAGGCTCCGTTCTGTCTGCATTTCCCATTGTAAGAAGAAGCCCTGGAAGCCCACTTATATGATCTCCATGATAATGAGTAAAACAGATCACATCAATCGGTTTAAAGCTCCATCCTCTTTCTTTCACTGCAACCTGTGTTCCCTCACCACAATCTATCAAGAGACTGCTGCCGTTATATCTTGTCATCAGTGCAGTCAGCCATCTTCTCGGAAGCGGCATCATTCCTCCACTTCCAAGCAAACATAAATCCAACATATATTTTCACTCCTGCATTTACTGCATCTTTGTCATCAAAACTGCGTTCTCTATAGGTCCTGTATAATAATCTCTGCGCAGACCATCTTCTTTAAATCCAAGACGCTCATACAATCTTCTGGCTGTTCCGTTCCCCTCACGTACCTCAAGATGTACGATGTGAATCCCGGATACCTCAGCTATTTTAAGCATACTGTCCACAAGAAAATAGCCAATTCCCTCTCTCTGTCTGTCTGGGCTTACTGCCACATTCAGAATATCTCCCTCATCGAGAACTGTCTGCATACTGCAATATGCCAAAATTTTTTCTTTTTCCTCTATAACAAAAAACATTGTATTGTCTTTTGTCAAAAAGGTAAAAAAGCCTTCTTTTGTCCATGGATCTGAAAACAGCTTATTCTCAATCGCTGTAACCTGCTCCAGATCATCTACCATCATTTCACGAAATGTCATGCATTACCTTCAGTTTTTGCTGCCTCCCGCTCTGCACGTTCACGTTCTGCCTGTGATACCCTGAGATAATCCGGAACATGTTCCATTGCTGTCTCAGTTCTGCCATCACGATAATAAAGCATCCCAAGCGCCGCAACTGCTGCCGCCCTCTGCTTATTCACATGCGCCGGTGCAAATGAATACGGTGTCTTCAGTTTTTCTTCAATAAGTGCACGAAAAACCGGAACACCATCTCCCAGGAACGTCACCTGCTGCCCATACGTATTCAACTTCATGATCATATCTTCCATTGGAATTGCCATCTGATCTTCCACAATTTCAAGTTTATGATCTGTAAAACGATATAATCCTGTATAAACCTGCTTGCGTCTGGCATCCATGATCGGACAGATCAACCCCGGTGTATCATACAGATTATAGGCAAGTCCCTCTACCGTTGGCACCGCCACCAATGGTTTCTTCAGTGCCAGTCCCAGTCCTTTGGCCGTTGCAGACCCAATACGCAGTCCCGTGAAAGATCCCGGACCTGCAGCAACTGCAATCGCATCAATGCTCTCCAGTTCAAGTTCTGTCATCTTCGAAATCTCATCCAGCATCGGAAGCAGTGTCTGTGAATGTGTTTTCTTATAATTTACGGTATATTCTGCTATCAGAACATCATCTTCCACAACAGCTACAGAAGCTACAATTCCTGAGCTGTCAAGACCTAAAATCTTCATATTTTTTCTCCTGTAAACCTTCTATGGTTATTTTTCGATAATCAAATCCCTGTGTCAGATCTTTCTCTATTGTGACAGAAATAATATTTTCCGGAAGGATTTCTTCAATCAGCTGCGCCCATTCAATCAGGCATATTCCCTCACCGAAGAAATAATCATCATAACCAATTTCTTCCATCTCTTCAATGTCACCGATCCGATATACATCAAAATGATAAAATGGCAGTCTGCCCGCTTCATATACCTGTACAATTGTAAAAGTCGGACTGTTTACCGGTTCCGTAATACCAAGACCTGACGCAACTCCCTGGGTAAAAACGGTCTTACCCACACCCAACTCTCCCGTCAGTGTATAAACCTGGCCAGGACTGGCCGTTTTTCCTATTTTTTCGCCCAGGGCATATGTTTCTTCCGGACTTCTTGTCTCTATTACCATCTTCTGAACCACCTTTTTTCTTGCAGAATTGTTCTTTGCATATTATAATAGAGCCCACAGAGAAAAACAATACTTTTTGCAAAAGGAGATTATGATTATGGCAAATACAAATCCTGTTGTCACCATTACCATGGAAAATGGCGATGTTATGAAGGCAGAACTGTATCCGGAAATCGCCCCGAATACTGTAAACAATTTTATCAGTCTTGTAAAAAAGGGATTTTATGACGGACTGATTTTCCACCGTGTCATCAATGGCTTTATGATTCAGGGCGGTTGCCCGGAAGGAACCGGAATGGGTGGACCGGGGTACAGCATCAAAGGTGAATTTGCTCAGAATGGTGTAGCAAACGACCTGGCTCATACACCTGGTGTACTTTCCATGGCAAGAGCAATGCATCCAAACTCCGGCGGAAGTCAGTTCTTTATTATGCATAAAGCAGCTCCTCATCTGGACGGAAGCTATGCCGCCTTCGGAAAGGTAATCGAAGGTATGGATATTGTTAATAAAATTGCTGAAACGGAAACCGATTTCAGAGACAGACCATTAGATGAGCAGCAGATCAAATCCATGACTGTTGAAACATTCGGTATTGACTATCCGGAACCGGAAAAATGCTGATTTAACTCAACTTTAAAAGAAGCCTGTACAGACACTGCCATTTCACCTTGACGGCATGTTTCTGTAAGGCTTCTTTTTCTGTTTCTTTTTAATGCTCAAATGTCATAACCTGCCCATCCAGCAGCGCATAATACAATTCCTGATCTTTTTCAATCACGGCACGTCCATTGGTTCCTTCCGTGATTGCTTTTTGTACACTTTCGACATCCTGAACAGGAACAAGTAACTTCATCATAACTTTCTCTGTATATTCACTATCCAGAATCGGAAGTTTTCTTTCTCCTGCAATATACTGAATTTTCCCGATCCCGGTATAATCTGTTGTGATCTTCATGGAGATTCCCTTCTTCTTAAGAATCACCCTGCTCGCAGCAAGCCCTTCCTGTACTGCTTTTGAATATGCCCGAACAAGACCTCCTGTTCCAAGCAAAACTCCACCAAAGTACCTCGTCACAACAACAGCTACATTATAGATATCCTCTCCAAGAATCACATCCAACATAGGTCTTCCTGCTGTTCCTGATGGTTCTCCATCATCACTGCATCTGGTAAATTCCCGATTCA
This sequence comes from uncultured Blautia sp., assembly GCF_934372025.1. Taxonomy (GTDB): domain Bacteria; phylum Bacillota; class Clostridia; order Lachnospirales; family Lachnospiraceae; genus Blautia_A. The sequence goes on along the minus strand of NZ_CAKROJ010000058.1, from coordinate 6,993 downwards.
TTCCTATGGAATAAACAAAACAATTGTGTCTTGCATCCCAGTATTTTTTCTTCATTTCTTCCAGAAACTTAAGAGCTTCTTCCTCACTCTCTACTGGTCGGACAGTTGCAATAAACCGGGATTTTTTTTCAACAATTTCACCTTCTCCGCCCTCATAGACCGTTTTATACTGTTCCAGCATACTTTTCCTTTCCTAAAGCACAGGCTGCAATCGTCCAGTACGATCACAGCCTGTATTTTATATCATAATCTGCCTCAAAGGCTATTCTTCGGTTCCACCATCACCGGTGTCTCCACCATCACCAGTGTTCCCGGAATCTCCTCCGGTATTGTCGGAATCTCCTCCTGAGTTGTCTCCGTCACCGGTGTTTCCAGTATCTCCTCCACCAGTATTTCCAGAATCTCCTCCGGTATTGTCTCCACCATTTTCTCCATTGTCGTCCGGATTCGGTTCTTCCGGTACTGGTGTAAGATCCGGATCATAAGTTTCCTCTTCCGTCGTGTATTCCTGCATACTGTCATCTTCCTCATAAAAATGCTGATCACAGTAATCCGTCGGAACATCACCTATATCAAAGTATTCTGTAATAACCGGACAGCCAGCTCTAGGAAGCAGACCTGTTTCCTCACAGACACTTATCTTCTCAACACTTGCCGGCATATCAAAATCTTTATCTTCCAGTCCTTCATGAATTCTGGTCATCACCTTTTTCCAGAGGTTTTTGTGGAAGTTTCTTGCATCTTCCGGAAGCTTTTCATTGTTGTCAAAGCCAGACCATACAGCACATGTATAATATGGTGTATATCCCACAAACCAAAGGTCATTATACGCATCTGTTGTACCGGTTTTACCTGCAACTGTCATATTGTCAAGCTGGCATGCAGTACCTGTACCCTGTGTAACAACATCCTCCATTGCGCTTGTCAGAAGCCATGCAGTACTTTCCTTGATCACAGATCTTCCCGCTGAATTCTTTTCTATCAGCACGTTACCATTATGGTCAAGAATCTTTGTATAATAGATTGGATCTATATAATTTCCACTGTTTGCAATTGCAGCATATGCTGCACAAAGTTCAATATTTGTCACACCATGAGTCAGACCACCCAGTGCCAGCGGCAGATTTGCATCTGTCCATATCGTTCCATTCGCATCTTTATCTGCTTCTGTTCCATGTGCGAGTGTTGTAAATCCAAAGTTATCCAGATACTGTAAACCAAGCTGCGGTGTTACTTCCTCCAGACATTTTACTGCAACAACATTAATAGAATTCTGGATTGCCCTGCGAATCGTTGTCGTTCCTCCATAACTTTTTGAGGCATTGTTGACCGGAGAACCATCTGGATAATTATATGGTTCGTCTTCAAAAGTCGTTGCAAGAGTCATTCCTTTTTCATTCAGAGCAGGTGCATACGTAGAAAGAATTTTAAATGTAGATCCCGGCTGCCTTGTCGTATCGGTTGCGCGGTTCAGTGTAAGACTTGCGGTCTTTTCTCCTCTTCCGCCAATAATCGCCTTTACATAGCCCGTATGCTGATCAATCACACTCATGGATGACTGTGGCTGCGGTGCAAAGCTCACACGTTCGGATACAACTGTACTTCCATCTTCCAGCACATGCGCCTTATACTGATCGACATAGCTCTGCCCTTCTTCCTGTGAATCAAAAAGAAGATCGAATTCCGGATCTGTATTCTGGAAATAGAGGCAAAGCATTTCTTTACTGTAATTAACTTCTTCGCCCTGCGGATTTTTAACCGTAAGTGCATAATCCAGTGCATACTGAACATAATCCGGATAATTTGAAGGATCCGCATACTCTTCATCAAGTATGCTCTGAATTCTGGCATCCTGAGTCGTATAGATACTCAGACCACCACTGTATACCAGATTCTGTGCCTGTGTGCGGGTATATCCCTTAATATTCATCAGATCATTGATCACCTGATCAATAAGTTCATCTTCAAAATAAGAGTATACGGTATTCTCTGTTTCTGAATGAACTACCTGTGCCTCCTGAATTCTTGAATACACATCATCATTAAGCACCTGATCGTACTGTTCCTGAGTAATATATCCCTGATCACGCATATGATCCAGAACTTCTTTACGTCTTTTGGCATTCGCCTCCGGATACTCGATCGGGTTATACTTTGTCGGGTTCTGTGTGATTCCTGCCAGAGTCGCACATTCCGAAAGATCCAGATCCCATACATCTTTATTAAAATATTTACGGGCCGCTGCCTGAACACCATAGGTTCCGGCTCCCAGGTTGATAGTATTCAGATAATTTTCAAGAATCACATTCTTATTATTAATCGTTTTTTCTACTTCAACTGCCAGATACTGTTCCTGTATTTTACGTGTAAAACGCTCCAGCCAGGTTGATTCCTGTGTCCAGTTCGTAAAAACATTGTTTTTGAGCAGCTGCTGTGTAATAGTACTTGCACCTTCTGAAAGATCTCCAGAAGTAATATTTTTTACAAATGCACGGAGAATACCTCTTACGTCAATTCCGTTATGTTCATAAAAACGCTCATCTTCGATTGCCACAACCGCATGCTGAAGTTCTACCGGTATCTGATCTATGGAAACCGGTAATCTGTTTGAACTTGGCGCTGTCAGTTTACGAAGCTGATTCCCATCTCCATCATACAAAAATGTCGCATATCCAAGAGGTGAAATATCAATGTCATTTGCATCAGGAGCATTGTCTATAATTCCTCTAAAAGCTCCGATTCCCGTACATCCTATGATTACGCATATTGTGATCAAAGCAACAAACAGGACTCTGATCAAAGAAACATGTGCTCTTTTTCCCATCATGGCAGTACGGGAAATCAGTGAATTTCGTTTCTTTGAAACTGATTTTTTTCCGTAATTCATGGTTTTCCTCCTTTATAGTCCGTTCTATTATATCAAATAAGAAATCGTAAATAAAGCCCCAAATAAAAACTTCACATTTTCCGAAAACAAAAAGAAGTCCTCCTTTTACAGAAGACTTCTTCTATATTTTTAAAAGTTATTATTTTAAAGAACCATTCTGGCTGCACCATAGATACCGGCATCATTTCCCAGTGTTGCTATCATGAGCGGTGTCTCTTTGCAGGATGAAAATGCATATTTCATATAGTATTTCTGAATACAGTCGATCAGTGGCTGACCAGCCTTTGAAACGCCGCCTCCGATAACAATCGCCTCCGGATCAACAACTGCTGCAAATGCTGCAAGTGCTCCTCCCAGAAGATCTCCTACATACTCCATTGTGCGAATTGCAAGTGCATCACCTGCTTTGAATGCGTCCAGCACATCTTTTGCTGTGATATTCTGAAGCCCGCGAAGTGTGCTGTCTTCTTCAGATGCTGCAAGCATTCTTCCTGCTACCCTTACGATTCCTGTCGCAGAGGCATACTGTTCCAGACATCCCTGATTTCCACAGTTACATTTTTCTTCTTCATCACGCACAACCATTGCATGTCCGATTTCTCCACCTGCCCCATGTGCTCCGGCAACAATTTTGCCATCTATAATGATTCCGCCTCCGACACCAGTGCCAAGTGTAACCATGATAATGCTCTGAGAACCAGAAGCAGCACCTTTCCATGCCTCACCTAAAGCAGCAACATTGGCATCATTTCCTGCCATTGTCTTTAGTCCGGTCAGATCGTGAAGAATCTGAGCCACCGGAGTAAATCCCCAGTAAAGATTCACTGCACGGGCCACTTCTCCTTTATCATTCACAGGTCCTGGAATACCAATCCCGACACCTTCCACTTCCGCTTTGTCGATGCCCTTTTCTGTCATTTTATCATTAATGGCCTTTGCAACGTCCGGAAGAATATTCTCACCTTTATTTTCTGTTCTTGTAGGAATTTCCCATTTGTCAATCACAGTGCCATCGGTCTGAAAAAGACCACATTTTACTGTTGTTCCCCCTACATCAATTCCAAAACAATACATATCTGTTTTCCACCTTTCCCTGTTATTTATTAAAACAATAATGCTGTTTTATCAACTTTCCCGCTTACGCGCAATATTTGCCTGTACACGCTTATACAGTTCTTCCGCTGCATTGTAGCCCATCTTTTTCTGTCGGTGATTGACAGCTGCTGACTCTACGATGACAGCAAGATTTCGTCCTGGTCTGATCGGGAGCGAATGGCAGACAATCTTGTTTCCAAGATATTCTGTGTATTCTTCATGAAGACCCAGACGATCATACTCTTTATCACGATCCCACTCTTCAAGCTTAATAACCAGATCAACTGACTGAGTATCCTTAACACTTTCTACACCAAACAAAGTCTTTACATCAATGATACCAATACCACGAAGCTCAATAAAATGTCGTGTGATATCCGGTGCTGAACCAACCAGTGTTACATCGCTGACTTTTCGAAGTTCTACGACATCATCACTTACAAGACGGTGTCCACGTTTGATCAGTTCCAGTGCAGCCTCGCTTTTACCAATTCCACTCTCTCCTGTGATCAGGATTCCCTCACCATAAACATCCACGAGCACGCCATGAATAGAAATACATGGTGCAAGCTGAACGCCTAACCATCGAATAATTTCTGCCATAAGACTGGAAGTTGTTCTTTCTGTAACAAATGTCGGTACATTATATTTGATTGCCATATCAATCATATCCTGAGATGGTTTTGTCATAGTACTGAAGATAACACAGGGAATCTTACTGGAGATAAATCGTTCGTATTTCATCATTCTCTTCTCATCGCTGAGCTGCATAAGATATGTGTACTCTACATAACCAATGATCTGAACGCGTTCATTTGCAAAATGTTCCAGATAACCGGTCAGCTGCAGAGCCGGACGATTGATTTCTGCTGTCAGAATTCTCATTTCCGACAGGTCAATTTCAGGAGTCAGATTTGTAAGGTTCAGCTCCTGTACCATCTTTGTCATCAATACACCTTTCATAATGTGTTCTCCTTTAATGTTTATTTATCAGGGTGAAAAAATTCATACACCTGTTTTGCACTTCCCGTATTCATAGATTCCGTTTCTGCCAGTTCTTCTACTGTGGCATCGCGGATTCCCTCAATGGATCTGTAACGCCGCATCAGAGCCTTTCTTCTGCGTTCTCCTATTCCCGGAATATCATCCAGTATTGAATGAACCTGCTCTCTGCTTCTCAGTGATCGGTGATACTCTATTGCAAAGCGATGAGCTTCATCCTGGATTCTTGTGATCAGATGAAATCCCTCACTGTTTGTATCTATTGGAATTTCTATATTATTGAAATAAAGTCCTCTTGTACGGTGATTGTCATCTTTGACCATTCCGCAAACCGGAATCTGTATTCCCAGTTTGTCAAGAACGCCAAGTGCTATGTTTACCTGTCCACGGCCACCATCCATCAAAAGCAGATCCGGCATTCTCGAGAAGCTGTCAAACTCTCCATTACTTTCGTGAGTAAAACGCCTTGTCAGAACTTCTTCCATACTTGCATAATCATTTGGTCCCTGCACAGATTTGATCCGAAATTTACGATAATCACTGCGCTTGGGCTTGCCCTTTTCATATACAACCATAGAACCTACGGATTCAAAGCCGCTGATATTCGAAATATCAAAAGCCTCCATTCGGTTAAGTGCCTTAAGCCCAAGCCATTCTTCTACTTCATGAACCGCTCCTATGGTCCGTCCTTCCTCTCTGCGAATACGCTCGCGGTCCTTTTCGAGAACCATACGTGCATTCTCCCAGGCAAGCTCTACAAGTTTTTCTTTTGTTCCTTTCTTTGGAACAACAATACGTACTTTCTGTTTTCTTCTGGATGTAAGCCATTCTTCAATAACTTCCGCATCCTCTATTTCTGTCTGCAGAGTAATTTCGCCCGGTATAAACGGAGTACCTGCATAAAATTGCTTTATAAAACTGGACAATACCTGCGAACGTGTATCACCCCTTGCAACGCGGAGATAAAAATGATCTCGTCCAATCAGTTTACCATCCCGCATAAAGAACACCTGAACAACTGCATCCTGTTCTCTCATGTCCAGACTCTCGTCCATATCACAGGCAATGATATCTCTGTCCTCTTCCCCATATGCAGTAATTTTCTGCCGTTCTCCAATCTTCCGGATACTTTGGATCAGATCCCGCGCTTCCGCTGCATCTTCAAAACGCATCTCATCAGAAGCCTTTTGCATCTTTTCTGTAAGTTGTTCTATCGTTTCCTGAAAATCTCCGTTCAAAAACCGAATGACCTTCTGAATATTCTCTTTATAAACCTTCTGATCTGCATGTCCTGTACATGGTCCCATACACTGTTTCATATGATAATAAAGACACGGTCTGTCTTTCCCACAGTCTCTTGGAAGATTTCGATTGCATGAACGAACCTGATACAGTTTTCGTACCAGTTCTATAACGTCTTTTACAGCACCTCCACTGGTATATGGACCAAAATAGCGGTTCTTGTCTTTTTTCATTCTTCTGGCAAACAAAACTCTTGGATAGGCCTCCTGAACAGTTACCTTGATAAACGGATAACTTTTGTCATCCTTCAGCATGGTATTGTACTTTGGCCGGTGCTCTTTGATGAGATTACTCTCAAGTACAAGCGCTTCCAGTTCTGAATCTGTAATGATATATTCAAATCTGGCTATGTGGGTAACCATCTGCTCAATCTTGGCGCCCTTATTACGACTGCTCTGAAAATACTGCCGCACACGGTTCTTAAGACTTACAGCCTTCCCCACATAAATAATCTCGTCCCGCTCATCGTGCATCAGATAAACACCCGGTTTCGCGGGGAGTTTTTTTAACTCTTCTTCAATTTGAAACATATTACTCCTCAGTATGAGATATTTCCATTTCTTCTGTCTGAGTCTCCGGCTGTTCTGTCTCGGAAACTATTTCTGTTTCTTCTGCCGGAATTTCATCCGAAAGTTCCTCCAGATTCTCCGGAATCTCCAGTCCCTTCTCAACTGCACGGAAGATTTTCATAAATTCCTTACCCGTGA
>NZ_CAKROJ010000057.1 GCF_934372025.1 uncultured Blautia sp. | reverse complement strand
TCCCGGCTCTTGAACTGATCGCAGGTGTAGTTGAAGGAAACTACAATGATCAGGCTGGAATCCAGGCTCTGTCCCAGATCCCGTCCAGAGAAGAACTTCTTGGAAAACTTCTTGGAAGCATTCAGTCTCCTATCACAAACTTCGCTCGTGTGCTTAATCAGATCGCTGAGGCACAGGGTGGTGCTGATACAGAGGCAGCAGCTGAATAATTTCAGCAACCATGCAAATTTGACTCGATCAGATTTGCGATACGCAAACATAGCGTAGTAGAGTTCGCGGTTCCCGTGATGAACTGTGAATATTATAAATCTTAAAAAATGGAGGAAAATTAAAATGGCAAAATTAACAACAGAAGAATTTATTGCAGCAATCAAAGAATTATCTGTATTAGAATTAAATGATCTCGTAAAAGCTTGCGAAGAAGAATTTGGTGTATCCGCAGCAGCAGGTGTTGTTGTAGCAGCAGCTGGAGCAGGTGCAGAAGCAGCTGAAGAAAAAGATGAGTTCGACGTAGAACTTACAGAAGTTGGACCGAACAAAGTTAAAGTTATCAAAGTTGTTCGTGAAGTAACAGGACTTGGCCTGAAAGAAGCTAAAGCAGTTGTTGACGGTGCTCCGAAAGCTCTTAAAGAAGGCGCATCCAAAGCAGAAGCTGAAGACATCAAAGCAAAACTTGAAGCAGAAGGCGCTAAAGTTACACTTAAATAATTCTGTTAAAGATGAAAACTGTATGGAGACACCTTGTGGTGTCTCCATATTTTTTGCATAAAATTATAAAAAATCGGTTGACAGGCGCCTGGGGCTATGCTATAGTGAAGAATGCTATATTATGGCAAGGATATGCCTGTTTATCTCAAACCGTAAACAGGAGCATGTTGTAAAATAAATAAAAAAACAGGGGTGAAACGTCAATGGAAAAAAACAGAATTCGTTCTGTAAAAACTGGAAAAAGCATGCGCATGAGCTACCAGAGACAAAAAGAAGTTCTGGAAATGCCGAATTTGATTGAAGTCCAGAAAGATTCCTATAAGTGGTTTCTCGATGAGGGCCTCAAAGAAGTGTTTGATGATATTTCTCCGATCGCGGATTATGGCGGAAAGTTCAGCCTGGAATTCATCGATTTCACGTATGACGCTAAAGATGCAAAATATACCATCGCACAGTGTAAAGAACGTGACGTAACTTACGCGGCACCTTTGAAGGTTCGCGTGCGACTGATTAATAAAGAAACAGAGGAAATCAATGAACACGAGATCTTTATGGGAGATCTTCCGTTAATGACAGAAACAGGTACTTTTGTTATCAACGGTGCTGAGCGTGTTATCGTCAGTCAGCTGGTACGTTCCCCTGGAATCTATTATGCAATTGCACATGATAAACTTGGTAAGAGACTGTTTTCCAGTACCGTTATTCCGAACAGAGGTGCATGGCTGGAATATGAAACAGACTCCAATGATGTGTTCTATGTACGTGTGGACAGAACCCGTAAAGTTCCGATCACTGTACTGATTCGTGCTCTTGGTATCGGAAGCAATGCGGAAATCGTAGAATTATTTGGTGAGGAACCAAAGATTCTTGCAAGTTTTACCAAGGATACATCTACCAATTATCAGGAAGGTCTTCTTGAACTGTATAAGAAAATCCGTCCGGGTGAGCCTCTTGCAGTTGAAAGTGCAGAGAGCCTTATCATGGCTATGTTCTTTGATCCAAGAAGATATGACCTTGCCAAGGTCGGCCGTTATAAATTTAATAAGAAGCTTCATTTTAATAAACGTATTGTCGGACATAAGCTCGGAGAAGCAGTTGTTGATCCATCTACAGGAGAAATCCTTGCAGAAGAAGGAACAAACGTAACAATCGAGCTTGCAGATCAGATTCAGAATGCTGCAGTACCGTTCGTATGGATTCAGGGAGAAGAACGTAAGATCAAAGTTCTTTCCAGTATGATGGTTGATATTTCTGCACATGTTGATTTTGACTGTGATCCGAAAGATCTGGGTGTTACAGAATTAGTATATTATCCGGTGCTGGAGAAAATTCTGGAAGAAAATGACAATCTCGAAGATATTAAAGCAGCTATCAAGAGAGATATTCATGATCTTATTCCGAAGCATATTACAAAAGAAGATATTCTTGCTTCTATTAACTATAATATGCATCTGGAATATGGAATTGGAAATGACGATGATATCGACCATCTGGGTAATCGTCGTATCCGTTCTGTTGGTGAACTTCTTCAGAATCAGTATCGTATCGGCCTTTCCAGACTGGAAAGAGTTGTACGTGAACGTATGACAACTCAGGATACAGAGAGTATTTCTCCGCAGTCCCTGATCAACATTAAACCTGTAACTGCAGCAGTGAAAGAATTCTTTGGTTCTTCTCAGCTGTCACAGTTCATGGATCAGAACAACCCGCTTGGTGAGCTGACACATAAGAGACGTCTTTCCGCATTGGGACCTGGTGGTCTGTCACGAGACAGAGCCGGATTCGAGGTTCGAGATGTTCATTATTCTCATTATGGACGTATGTGTCCGGTTGAGACTCCTGAAGGTCCTAACATCGGTCTGATCAACTCTCTTGCATCATATGCAAGAATTAATGAGTATGGATTTATTGAGGCTCCGTATCGTGTGATCGACAAGACAACAGATCCGGCAAATCCGATTGTTACAGACGATGTTGTATATATGACAGCAGATGAGGAAGATAATTACCATGTGGCACAGGCAAATGAGCCACTGGATGAAGAGGGACATTTTATCCATAAGAATGTGTCCGGTCGTTTCCGAGAAGAAACTCAGGAATATGAGCAGCGTATGTTTGACTACATGGACGTATCACCTAAGATGGTATTCTCTGTAGCTACAGCCCTGATTCCTTTCCTGCAGAACGACGATGCTAACCGTGCGCTGATGGGATCCAACATGCAGCGTCAGGCAGTACCGCTTCTTACAACAGAAGCTCCTGTAGTAGGAACCGGTATGGAAACAAAAGCAGCAGTTGACTCCGGTGTTTGTGTGCTGGCAAAGAAATCCGGTACAATTCTTCGTTCTACATCTACAGATATCAGCATCAAGAATGATGATGGAACAAGAGATGATTATCATCTTACAAAATTCCTTCGCAGTAACCAGAGTAACTGCTACAACCAGAAACCGATCGTATTCCAGGGAGAGCATGTAGAAGCTGGACAGGTTATCGCAGATGGTCCGTCTACTGCAAACGGTGAGCTTGCACTTGGTAAGAACCCATTGATCGGATTTATGACCTGGGAAGGATATAATTACGAGGATGCTGTCCTTCTGAGTGAAAGACTGGTTATGGATGATGTTTATACTTCTGTCCATATTGAAGAATATGAAGCAGAAGCTCGAGACACCAAACTGGGACCAGAAGAGATTACAAGAGATGTTCCGGGTGTTGGCGATGATGCACTGAAAGACCTCGATGAACGTGGTATCATCCGTATTGGTGCGGAAGTTCGTGCCGGTGATATTCTTGTTGGTAAAGTAACTCCTAAGGGAGAAACAGAACTGACAGCAGAAGAACGTCTTCTTCGTGCGATTTTTGGTGAGAAAGCGAGAGAAGTTCGTGATACTTCCCTTAAAGTTCCTCACGGAGAATATGGTATTATCGTAGATGCCAAGGTATTTACAAGAGAAAACGGTGATGAACTGTCTCCGGGAGTAAATCAGGCAGTACGTATTTATATTGCTCAGAAACGTAAGATTTCTGTTGGTGACAAGATGGCTGGTCGTCATGGTAACAAGGGTGTCGTTTCCCGTGTACTTCCTGTTGAGGATATGCCATTCCTGCCGAATGGTCGTCCGCTGGATATCGTACTGAATCCGCTGGGTGTACCTTCTCGAATGAACATCGGACAGGTCCTTGAAATCCACTTGAGCCTTGCTGCCAAAGCACTTGGATTCAATGTTGCAACACCTGTATTTGATGGTGCAAGTGAGATTGATATCCAGGATACTCTGGAACTGGCAAATGATTATGTAAATATTGAAGATTTTGAGGAGTTCCGTGCAAAATATCAGGATACACTTGCTCCTGATGTTATGGAATATCTGGATGAAAATAAAGATCACAGAGAACTGTGGAAGGGTGTTCCGATTTCCAGAGATGGTAAAGTCCAGCTTCGTGACGGACGTACTGGTGAATATTTCGACGGTCGTGTAACAATCGGACACATGCATTATCTGAAACTGCATCATCTGGTTGATGATAAGATCCATGCACGTTCTACGGGTCCTTACTCTCTTGTAACACAGCAGCCTCTGGGTGGTAAAGCTCAGTTCGGTGGACAGCGTTTCGGTGAGATGGAGGTTTGGGCTCTGGAGGCATATGGCGCTTCTTACACACTGCAGGAAATCCTGACAGTTAAATCTGACGACGTTGTTGGTCGTGTTAAGACTTATGAAGCAATTATCAAAGGAGATAATATCCCTGAGCCAGGTATCCCTGAATCCTTCAAAGTTCTTCTTAAGGAACTTCAGTCTCTGGGTCTGGATGTCAAAGTCCTCAGAGATGACAATACAGAAGTACATCTGCTTGAAACAGTAGATTATGGTGATACAGACCTTCGTTCTGTAATCGAAGGTGACAGCAGACATCACAGAGAAGAAGAATCCTTCGGAAAACATGGTTATACCAAACAGGAATTTGAAGGTGAAGAACTTGTAGATGTTGAAGAGGAAGAAGACGAAGATGATGATTTTATCGACTTCGATGATTCCTACGATGATGAAGACAACGAGTAGAAAGGGGAAAGAATACATGGCAGAAGCAACCACAACAAATGAAACATATCAGCCAATGACTTTCGATGCCATCAAGATCGGACTGGCGTCCCCTGAGAAAATCAGAGAATGGTCCAGAGGTGAGGTTACAAAACCGGAAACCATCAATTACCGTACTCTGAAACCGGAAAAGGATGGACTTTTCTGTGAAAGAATTTTCGGGCCAAGTAAGGACTGGGAATGCCATTGTGGTAAATACAAAAAAATTCGCTATAAAGGTGTTGTCTGCGACCGATGCGGCGTAGAAGTAACCAAATCATCTGTTCGAAGAGAACGTATGGGACATATTGAGCTTGCAGCTCCGGTTTCTCATATCTGGTATTTCAAGGGTATCCCATCCCGTATGGGACTGATTCTTGATCTGTCTCCAAGAACACTGGAAAAAGTTTTATACTTTGCTAACTATATTGTACTGGATCCGGCTGACTCCGGACTTCAGTACAAACAGGTACTTACAGAGAAAGAATACCAGGATGCCCGTGAGTCATATGGATATAATTTCCGCGTAGGTATGGGTGCAGAATCCATTATGGAACTGCTGAAAGCAATCGACCTTGAAAAAGATGCTGCTGAGCTGAAGGCAGAACTTGTTGACGCTACAGGTCAGAAACGTGCCAGAATCATCAAGAGACTGGAAGTTGTAGAATCTTTCCGTGAATCAGGAAACCGTCCGGAATGGATGATCATGACAGCAATCCCGGTTATTCCGCCGGATCTGCGTCCTATGGTACAGCTGGATGGTGGTCGTTTTGCAACATCAGACCTTAATGATCTGTACAGAAGAATCATCAACCGTAACAACCGTCTGAAACGCCTTCTGGAGTTAGGCGCACCGGATATTATCGTCCGTAACGAGAAACGTATGCTTCAGGAAGCTGTCGACGCACTGATCGACAATGGTCGTCGTGGCCGTCCGGTAACAGGTCCTGGAAACAGAGCACTGAAGTCTCTTTCTGATATGCTGAAAGGTAAATCCGGACGTTTCCGTCAGAACCTTCTCGGTAAACGAGTTGACTACTCCGGACGTTCTGTTATCGTTGTAGGACCGGAACTGAAGATTTATCAGTGTGGTCTTCCGAAAGAAATGGCTATCGAGCTTTTCAAACCTTTTGTAATGAAAGAACTGGTTGCAAACGGAACTTCTCATAACATTAAGAATGCCAAGAAAATGGTTGAAAAACTTCAGCCTGAAGTCTGGGATGTTCTGGAAGATGTTATCAAAGAACATCCGGTTATGCTGAACCGTGCACCTACACTGCATCGTCTGGGTATCCAGGCATTCGAGCCAATCCTTGTAGAAGGTAAAGCTATCAAACTTCACCCACTCGTTTGTACAGCGTTCAACGCCGACTTCGATGGTGACCAGATGGCTGTTCATCTTCCACTTTCCCAGGAGGCTCAGGCAGAGTGCCGCTTCCTGTTACTTTCACCGAACAACCTTCTGAAACCTTCAGATGGTGGACCTGTAGCAGTTCCTTCACAGGATATGGTCCTTGGTATCTACTATCTGACACAGGAAAGACCTGGCAACCCGGGAGAAGGTAAGTTCTTCAAGAGTGTTAACGAAGCAATTCTTGCTTATGAAAATAAAGTAATTACACTTCAGTCCAGAATTAAAGTTCGTATTTCAAAGACAATGCCTGATGGAAATACAATGACTGGTGTTGTGGAATCCACACTTGGACGTTTCTTGTTCAATGAGATTCTTCCACAGGATCTTGGATTTGTTGACAGAAGTGTTCCGGGCAATGAACTTCTTCTTGAAGTTGATTTCCTGGTAGGTAAGAAACAGCTGAAAAAGATTCTGGAAAAAGTTATCAATACACATGGAGCAACTAAGACAGCAGAAGTTCTTGATGCTATCAAGGCTACTGGTTACAAGTACTCAACACGTGCTGCGATGACCGTATCCATTTCTGATATGACTGTGCCGCCTCAGAAACCTGAGATGATCCAGAATGCACAGAATATCGTAGATAAAATTACAAAGAACTATAAACGTGGTCTTATCACTGAAGAAGAGCGTTACAAAGAAGTTGTTGAAACATGGAAAAAGACTGACGATGAGCTTACAAAAGCACTTCTGGATGGTCTTGATAAATACAACAACATCTTTATGATGGCTGACTCCGGTGCCCGTGGTTCTGACAAACAGATTAAACAGCTTGCTGGTATGCGAGGCCTGATGGCCGATACAACCGGTCATACAATCGAGCTTCCTATTAAATCAAACTTCCGTGAAGGTCTTGAAGTACTGGAATACTTCATGTCCGCACATGGTGCTCGTAAAGGTATGTCCGATACAGCTCTTCGTACAGCCGACTCTGGTTACCTTACCAGACGAATGGTTGACGTATCTCAGGAACTTATTGTACGTGAAACTGACTGCTGTGAAAACAGACCGGAAATTTCTGGTATGTATGTCAAAGGTTTCATGGATGGAAAAGAAGAGATTGAAAATCTTCAGGAACGTATTACAGGACGTTTTGCCTGTGAAACAATCACAAACAAAGACGGAGAGGTTCTTGTTAAAGCTAACCATATGATCACACCAAGACGTGCTGCACGTATCATGAGTGAAGGCGTAAGCGCAAACGGTGGCCCGATCGAAGAAGTTAAGATCCGTACTATTCTGACCTGTAAGTGCAAAGTTGGTGTTTGTGCTAAATGTTACGGTGCCAACATGGCAACTGGTGAAGCAGTTCAGGTTGGAGAGGCTGTTGGTATTATCGCAGCTCAGTCTATCGGTGAGCCTGGTACACAGCTTACCATGCGTACATTCCATAGTGGTGGTGTAGCCGGTGGAGATATCACACAGGGTCTTCCTCGAGTTGAGGAGCTTTTTGAGGCAAGAAAACCGAAGGGTCTTGCTATCATCACAGAAATTCCTGGTGTTGCTGTTATCAACGATACCAAGAAAAAACGTGAGATCATTGTAACAAATCCAGAAGACGGAGACTCCAAGACATATCTGATTCCTTATGGTTCCCGTATCAAGATTACAGATGGTCAGGTTCTCGAAGCTGGTGATGAACTTACAGAAGGTAGTGTAAATCCACATGATATCCTGAGAATCAAAGGTGTTCGTGCGGTTCAGGACTATATGATCCGTGAGGTTCAGCGAGTATATCGTCTCCAGGGTGTAGAAATCAGTGACAAGCATATCGAGGTTCTGGTTCGTCAGATGCTGAAGAAGATCCGTATCGAAGATAATGGAGATACTGAGTTCCTTCCGGGAACACTTGTAGATGTTCTTGAATTTGAAGAGGTTAACGAAAATCTTGAAAAAGAAGGAAAGACACCGGCAGAAGGTAAACAGGTAATGCTTGGTATCACCAAAGCTTCTCTGGCAACAGATTCCTTCCTGTCAGCAGCATCCTTCCAGGAGACAACAAAAGTTCTGACAGAAGCTGCAATCAAAGGTAAAGTTGACCACCTGGTAGGTCTGAAGGAAAACGTTATCATTGGTAAACTGATTCCTGCAGGTACAGGTCTGAAACGTTACAGAGATATCCAGCTGGATACCGGAATGCCGGAAGAAACTGTTGAGATGGAAGAAGAAACAGCAGAAAACTTTCCGGAAGAGGAAGAGACAATCACACTGGAAGAAAACGATGAACTTGCAGATGATGAAATGTTAGATGTTGAAGAAGCAGAAGAAGATACAGACACAACTGAAGAATAAGTGTTAAAAAAGTCCTCTGGCTTATATAGCCAGGGGATTTTTTTCATTAACGGAAAATATAAATATTGTATGAAAAAAAATGGAAGAATATCGAAAATTACAGACATGGATTTGCAGGCATGCTATAATAACAACAATTAATATCACAGATACTTTTTAAGTGATAGATACTGACATGAGGAAAGGAGGGGGAAAGATGGATAAGCAGTTGCCGGTTTCTGTGTGGCCTGAATGGAAAATTACAGAGAAAATCGGAGAAGGGTCATTTGGTAAAGTTTATAAAGCATGCCGAAGTGAACAGGGAACGACATTTTATTCAGCAATCAAAGTAATCACAATTCCCTCCAATCCAGGAGAATTAAGCAGTGTTCGTTCAGAAAGTCCGAATGAGCAGTCTGTAAAAGAATATTTTCAGGGACTTGTAAATGAATGTATTCAGGAAGTCAGTACCATGGAGTATTTTAGAGGAAATTCACACGTGGTATCTGTTGAGGATTATAAAGTAGTCGAATATCTGGATGATATTGGCTGGGATATTTATATCAGGATGGAATATCTTACAAGTTTTATGGAATATTGTGCAGGACGGGCACTTACCGAAGATGATGTACTTCGATTGGGAATTGATCTGTGCAAAGCATTGGAATACTGTCAATGTCAGAATATCATTCACAGAGATATAAAACCGGAAAATATTTTTGTCTCCCGATTTGATGAATTTAAGCTTGGAGATTTTGGAATCGCCCGTGAACTGGAGCGAACAATGAGCGGACTCTCAAAGAAAGGAACCTATTCTTATATGGCTCCGGAAATGTATAAAGGAGAAGCTTATGATGCTCGCGTAGATATATATTCACTTGGAATTGTTTTGTATAAGCTGCGCAATCACAACAGACTTCCTTTTATCAGTCTCGAGAAGCAGCTGATCACTTACCGGGATAAAGAAAATGCTCTTAATAAACGAATGGCAGGAGAACCACTTCCCAGACCGGCAGAAGCAGGAGAAGCATTTGCAAATGTGATCCTGAAGGCATGCTCTTATGACAGGAAAGATCGTTTTGCAAGTGCGGAAGAATTCAGAGCGGCACTGGAGAGTGTCAAATCTGGTGGGGCACCGGTAAAATCAGAGCATATCCACAAAAAAAAGGAAATACACAGTGTACCGGTTAAGAATAAAGCATCAGAGATTCCGGTCAGAAAAAGGGAAGCTGATGAGGTAGAAGGCACCGTTGTAGTACGCAAAAACAACCAGAAAAACCCACAGACAAAAGAAAAGACCAAAGTAAAAAAGAAACGTCAAAAAGGAACAGAACCATTGGTTGCCGCAGTTATTATAATGTTTGTGGCCGTTTGTGTGATTGTTGGAGTATTTATCTGGCTTTTACGGGAAAATGCAGAGCTGCAGCGATTAAAACAGTCTGTCACGCAGACTGTTCAGACAGCAGAAAACAAGCAATTGCAGGAAACCTTGGAAAAGATACAGACACAGGCTACGGAAATCAGTGACAATTTGAATGCTTATAGCTGGATCGGTTCAGAAGACCAGGGAAAAATCAGTTATCTTAAACAACTTAGTGACGGAAGCTGGCAGGTGAGGAAAATTTTAATCTATCCATCACTTTCTGAAGATCATCAGTATGAGGAGTATTATTATTGGAAGAATGAATTGTTTTTTGCCTATATCTGGGCTGACAGCAGTACATCAGATGATATAAAAGACGGGCAGCAGAAGATTGACCGTTATTATTACGAGGATGGAAAGCTTGTGCGGTGGATTGATGAAAATAATCGCTGTCATGACAATGAGACAGATAATGATGAATACGTTGACAGAGGTGAAAAATACATGGAGAGGGCAGAAAAGTATAAAGATGAACTAAATCTGTCTTCCGACACAGATTAAGGAAATACAGAAAAATAAAGACATTAAAGAAAGGATGGAATATGGCTTATCAGATTGAATATGCATATACATGTCATATAGGAAAAGTCCGCAATAATAATGAGGATAATTTCTGGTGCTGCGGTGACAGTCTGGAAGTGCAAAACCAGGGAATGAGCCATATTCGCAGTGGCCGGATGAAACAATCAGAATATCCATTGCTGGCAGTTTTTGATGGCATGGGAGGAGAAAGCTGTGGTGAAATGGCTGCTTTTCTTGCTGCAGAGTCCTGTGGAACGCATTACAAAACAGCAAAAGAAGGAATTAAGAATGATCCGGAGAATTTCTTAAGAGATTTATGCGAGAATATGAACCGGGAAATCTGTAACTATGGTCAGATAAACAAAATCAACAGTATGGGTACAACGGCAGCGATACTTGCTTTTTCCCGTGATGCGGTTTATGGGTGTAACCTTGGAGACAGTCGCATTTATAAATCTGATAATGAAAAATTTTGTCAGATTTCGGAAGACCATGTTTTAGGACACAGTCTGTTTGGAAAGGCGCCGCTTACACAGTACCTTGGTATGGAAGAAGAAAATTTACAGCTGGAACCATCTATTATCAGGCAGGAGATTAAGAAGGGTGATCGTTTTCTGCTTTGTTCTGACGGGATTACAGATATGTTGTC
Organism: uncultured Blautia sp.; assembly: GCF_934372025.1. Lineage (GTDB taxonomy): Bacteria > Bacillota > Clostridia > Lachnospirales > Lachnospiraceae > Blautia_A. Next base: position 2,177 of record NZ_CAKROJ010000057.1, on the reverse strand, counting down.
AGATGGTGAGATTGCAGACATACTGAGCAGAGATATTTCAGTGGATGCAACAGTTGAAATTCTTGTTGAAAGAGCGTTAAAAAAAGGCGGCAGAGATAATATTACAGTAATTTTATGTGAGATTTTGGAACAGCCGCGTAATTTTCTGGGACGAATGCTTGAATGGTTTTGCAGGCAGAATGAGGGTGATATTAATGAAAAACAGAATGCAGGATCTTGATTTTGAACAGACGGTAGCATTTGATTCTGTGAAAGATTTTGAATTTACAAGAAAAGCTGCGCAAAAATTTCGTCAGGTAGTCAGTCTGGATGGCTTTGAGGATGAAGATGCAGATGTTATTTTTCATTATCTTTATAAAGAAATGGAGCTTGTTTCGTTTGGTGATCATTTGAAACGTTATATTTATGAAAGAGCTGGACTGGAAGAACCTTATAATGAAGTGACACAGGATATTTACAAAGATATAGTGATTGAATCGTTTCACGAAACATGTACTCCAAAATCAATGAACCCTACGTCAACAAAATTAACTTCTTTGGTAAATAACTGGCTGACACAGGCTTCGGTTAAGCGAGAAACTGTTTTTTTGCTTGGTTTTGGATTGCGTATGAGTGCCGAGGATGTATCCGATTTTCTGACCAGGGTGTTAAGAGAGCAGGATTTTGATTTCCACAATCCGGATGAGGTGATTTACTGGTATTGTTATTCTCAGCAGTTCGGTTATCACAAGGCAGAGGAATTAAAACGAAAATATGAGGAACTGGAACCGGATAAGAGCTATACAGATGCTCCGCAGGTTTACTCCGGAAAGGTATGCCTTGATACAGAAGAAAAATTGCTCAGATATCTGGCCTATGTGAAGGTTGGGGCAGATGATCCAATGTCAGAGAAAAGTCAGGCTTATCAGGAATTTGTACGTCTGCTTACTCATGCAAAAGAAATCATTGCCAAGATGTATCAGGGCGATGAGGTGGAAAAGTCACGCAATAAGGTGTGGAATATTTCTGATATTAGCGATTCTGATGTGGAAAAAGTTATCTGCAGCGGTATTCCCGTAAATAAGATGGGTAACCTGAAAAAAATGTCGGCCTCTATTCTGGCCAGACATTTCAGCCAGAAACGATTCAGCAGACAGCGAATTAACAGCATTTTAAATCATAAGTTTCCTGTTGAGCGGTTTGACCTGATTACGTTGGAATTCTTTATTATATCGCAGGAAATGCAGGATGATGATCCATATAACCGGTATCATCATTTTCTTGAGGAAATTCAGGAAATTCTTAAGAAATGTGGAATGAGTGAGATTTATATTGTCAATCCATATGAATGCTTTTTGCTGATGTGTCTTCTGACAGACTGTCCACTGGCAGTCTTTGCAGATATCTGGGAGATGTCTTATGAGGAAGAAAAACAAGAAGTATGACAGAAACAGTAAAAGCCCCTGTTGGCTGGCAGAAAATACCAGTTCGACAGGGGTTTTTCTGATAAAATGTAAAATAAGATAAAATAAAGAAAAAATCCTGTAAAATGCCTTGACAGCTGGATTTCTACGGGATATAATGAGCAAGCGTGCAATAAGAACGTTGTTTTTTGTGCGCATTATTCATTTGACAATAGCAACCGCGCTACCCCATGGTGAACCATGGAGAAAATAATCGGGAGGTGAAATGGAATGCCAACATTCAACCAGTTAGTAAGAAAAGGACGTCAGACATCTGTAAAGAAATCTACAGCACCGGCTCTGCAGAGAACATTCAACTCTTTAAGAAAGAAAGCTGTTGAGCAGTCTGCACCACAGAAACGTGGAGTTTGTACAGCAGTTAAAACTGCAACACCTAAAAAACCTAACTCAGCTCTTAGAAAGATCGCCAGAGTTCGTCTTTCCAACGGAATCGAAGTAACAAGCTATATCCCAGGTGAAGGACATAACCTTCAGGAACATAGTGTTGTTCTTATCCGTGGTGGTCGTGTTAAGGACTTACCAGGTACAAGATACCACATCATCAGAGGTACACTTGATACTGCAGGTGTAGCTAACAGAAAACAGGCCCGCTCCAAATATGGTGCTAAGAGACCTAAGAAAAAATAATAGAACAAACAAGTAATCAATCGAAGATTCACTTATAGCTATAAATATTGTACGGTATTCCATATACCCTGTCGGTTGCGGGTTAAA
>NZ_CAKROJ010000056.1 GCF_934372025.1 uncultured Blautia sp. | reverse complement strand
CCGGTTGACAGCTATGTAGCTCCGGAACCGTGGGATATGCCGGGATATGACAGCAAGGTTATCATGGCAGCAGGTGCTTTTGTGCAGGGATCTTCGATCGAGCTTTCCGCAGATGGTCCACTGAAGCCGCCTTATGCTGCATATTTCCAGGGAGGACTTACCTGGGAACATGCGAAGTTTGGTGTTCTGATGTCTCTGCAGAAGCTGGTTGATGCAAAACTGGTAACACTTCCGTAAAGACAGGAGCCATGGCAGAGACAGAAGCTATGGTTGTTGTGAGCAGGAACAGGTAAAGGAGAAGCTATGAGTGAAAGACCACAGGTGATCGTTGTAGGCGGTGGTGCAGCAGGTCTGATCGCTGCGATTACTGCCGCACAGAATGGAGCAGTTGTTACCGTTCTGGAGCAGAATGAAAATCCGGGCCGCAAGATCTGTGTAACTGGAAATGGCAGATGTAATCTCACGAACAAAGATATGCGTCCGGAGTGTTTCAGAGGACAGCATCCGGAATTTGCCGCAGGTATTCTGAAGCAGTTTCCATTAGAAGAGACACTTGCTTTTTTTGAAAATCTGGGAGTCGCTTTTACAGATCGAAAGGGTTGGATCTATCCTCGCAGTAATCAGGCAAAATGTATTCCGGAGCTTTTGCTTTTGAAGGCGAGGTCTCTGAAGGTCAAGATCAAAACCAGAGAAACGGTAAAAGCGGTAGTTTATGAAGAAGGACGCTGGAAGGCAGAGACCTCCGGCTGGACTTATGAAGGAAACAGGGTGATTCTTGCCAATGGTTCAAAAGCTTCACAGGTTCCGGGGGCTGACGGCAGCGGATATGAGATTGCCGCGGCACTGGGACATCGAATCGTGAAGCCTCTTCCGGCACTTACCGGACTGCGCTGCAGGGGAAATGCTTTTTCTGCGTGGGCAGGGGTCCGGACAGATGCAAAAGTAACGCTTCTGTTTGACGGAAAAGCTTTTGCGGAAGAAAGCGGTGAGGTGCAGCTGACTGATTATGGTATTTCCGGAATTCCGGTATTTCAGCTGAGTCGTTATGCAATCCGTGCGCTGGAGGAAGGAAGAAAAGTCAGTGTAATGGTGAATTTCCTGCCGGAATATACAAAGGAATCGCTGCGGGAACAGCTGGAAAAAAGAAGAACGCTCTGTCCGTATCAGTCAGAGGCAGAAATCCTTCTCGGACTGCTTCCGGATAAGCTGATCAAAATGTTCCGCAAACAAAAAGCGGATCTTTGTCAGACGATCACGGAATATATGCTTGAAGTGAAAGGAAGCTCAGGTTTTGAGCAGGCACAGATCTGTTCCGGTGGTGTCGATACGACACAGATTCATCCGGACACTCTGGAATCCATGCTGTATCCGGGATTGTTTTTTGCAGGAGAACTGTTGGATATTGATGGCCCGTGCGGAGGATACAATCTGCAGTGGGCATGGTCGAGCGGAGCTGTGGCAGGATATCACAGTGCAAAGGAGAATATATGATACGAATTACACAGCTGAAGCTTCCGGTAGGTCATAAGCCGGAGCAGCTGAACAAAAAAATTGCGAAGACACTGAAATGCAGAGAAGATGCATTTACGTATGAGATTATTCGCCAGTCGCTGGATGCGAGACATAAAGATGACAAAAAATTTGTCTATACAGTAGATGTCAAGATTCCGGGGGAAAGCAAAATTGTGCACAAGGTTCACAATAATAATGTTATGTTAACTAATAAAAAGCCATATTGTTTTCCTCAGCCGGGAACAGAGATGCTGGAACATGCACCGGTCGTGGTCGGAAGTGGACCGGCAGGCCTTTTCTGCGCATGGTATCTGGCAAAGGCCGGTTATCGTCCGCTTGTTCTGGAACGTGGGCAGGAAGCTCAGAAACGTAAAGAAACGGTAGATCGTTTCTGGAAAGACAGTGTCCTGGATCCGGATTCGAATGTTCAGTTTGGAGAAGGCGGTGCGGGTACTTTCTCTGATGGCAAACTCAACACACTGGTAAAGGATCCTAACGGGCGTAATCATGAGGTTTTGAAACGATTTGTTGATGCAGGAGCACCGGAAGAGATTGTTTATCAGCAGAAACCGCATCTCGGAACGGATGTGCTGATCGGAATTGTTGAGACGATGCGTCATCAGATTGAAGAAATGGGAGGTTCCTTCCGCTTTGAAACAAAGCTTACCGATCTTTGTATAGAGAAAGGTCGTCTGCGGGCAGTTGAGGTAAACGACGGCGAAAGAATCCCTGCGGAAGTCTGTGTGCTTGCGCCGGGACACAGTGCAAGAGATACCTTTACAATGCTTCACAAGTGTGGCCTCTATATGGAACCGAAATCTTTTGCGGTCGGGCTTCGTATGGAACATCCGCAGGAGATGATTAATTATGATCTGTATGGAGAAGCGGAGAATAAATACCTTGGAGCTGCCAGCTATAAGGTGACGCATACCTGCGAAAATGGCAGAGGTGTGTACTCCTTCTGTATGTGTCCGGGCGGCTATGTAGTCAATGCTTCTTCGGAACCGGGGATGCTGGCAGTGAACGGAATGAGTTATCAGGCACGTGACAGTAAAAATGCAAACAGTGCGCTGATCGTAACAGTCAGCCCGGAAGATTTTCCGGAAGAGGGGCCGCTTGGAGGAGTCACATTTCAGCGGAATCTGGAAAAAGCAGCGTGGGAACTTGGAAAAGGAAAAATACCGGTTCAGCTGTTTGGGGATTTCAGAGCACATCAGGCCAGTAAGGCATTTGGTGAGGTAGAGCCTCAGATGAAGGGGGCATATGTGCTTTCAGATGTGAGATCGATCCTTCCGAAAGAAATCGGCGATTCGATTGAAGAGGGCGTTCTGGCATTCGGAAAGAAGCTGCAGGGATTTGACCGTGAGGATGCTCTTCTGAGTGGAGTAGAAAGCCGTACTTCTTCACCGGTAAGAATCAGACGCGACCGCGAGGGGCTTTCCAATATTGAGGGTGTGTATCCATGCGGGGAAGGTGCCGGTTATGCCGGCGGAATCACATCTGCGGCAATGGATGGGATCCGTGCAGCTGAGTCTGTTGCAATGGCTTACAGCAATCAGTTTTCTGTGAAAGATTTGTAAATTTCAGGGAGGGAGTGTACATCTCCCTCTTTTTATGCTAAAATAATTTCTGATTCTTTTGAGATTCTGTCACGGAGAGCGGACAGGTAAACAAAATGAACCATACTATGAAAGAAATGCCGGAATCACAGCGACCGTATGAGAAATGTATTTGTAAAGGAGAGGCTTCTCTAAGTGACAGTGAGCTTCTTGCGGTGATACTCCGGTGTGGGACCAGAGGAATGAATTCACTGACTCTGGCTGATGATATTCTGAGCCATATGGAACAGACCCCCTATCCGGGACTTCTGGGGCTGCTTCACTGTTCGGTATCAGATCTCAGAAAGATACATGGAATCGGTACAGTCAAAGCTGTTCAGCTGAAATGTATTGGAGAACTGTCCAAGAGGATCGCCAGTACAGCTGCAAAGATTTCTCTTGATTTTAACAGTCCGGATTCGATCGCGGCATATTATATGGAGCAGCTGCGGCATCAGGAGCAGGAAATGATGCTCTGCATGATGCTGGATAATCAGAATCATCTTCTTGGAGACATTGTATTATCCAAAGGAACGGTCAATGCAACACTGATCACACCCAGAGAGGTTTATCTGGAGGCACTTCGATACCACGCAGTCAATCTGATATTGATCCACAATCATCCGGGAGGAAATCCTGCTCCGAGCCAGTGTGACAGAGAAATCACAGAACGTATCTGCCATGCAGGGAGGATCGTTGGAATAGGTCTGTTGGATCATATCATCATCGGTGATCACAGATATGTCAGTTTCCGTGAGGAGGGACTGCTGGAAGACTGTCCGGAATGAAGGGAAAGTTTTATGCTTTTAAGAAAAACATACGGAATAGACCTGGGAAGCAGCAGCATCAAGGTTTATTCGTTTTTTAAAAACAAAAGTTACATGGAAAAAAATATGATTGCGTCAAAAGGACGCAAAATCATCGCCGTGGGCAATGAAGCATACGATATGTTCGAAAAAGCACCTGTTGATATCGTAGTAAATTCGCCGATGGCTTTTGGTATGATCGCGAATCTTGAACTGCAGGAGATTACATTATACAGCATGATGAAAAAAATCGACCGGTTTCTGGGAATTGGATCAGATATGTTCTTTTCTGTTCCGCTGGATATGACGGCTGTCGAGAAAAGAGCATATTATCATGTGGTAAACGGGCACTGGCTTCGTCAGAACAGGGTTTATATGGTAGAGGCTCCGATCGCAGATGCAATTGCAATGGGAGTTGATATCAACAACAATGCAGGAAGCATGATCGTAAATATCGGCGCGCAGAGCACACAGTTTTCCATTATTACAGACGGGAAGATCATCATTGCAAAGAAAATTCCGATCGGTGGACGTCAGATGAATGAAGCAATCTGTGCCGAGATCAGAAAACGTTATAATCTGCAGATAGGCACACGTACAGGGAAACGTCTGAAGATTGCCATGGGACGTCTGAATGATCAGCGCAAGGAAGCACGTAAAGTAGTTGGGATTGACGGTGTCTCGGGGCTTCCGCGTGAGGAAATCATTTCCGGCTATGTGGTAAATGCCGGGATCATGAACTGTGTAAATGATATTGCCGCGGAAATGAAAGTGTTTCTGGAGAGAATCCCGCCGCAGATATCTTATCATATTTCAAGAGAAGGCATCTATCTGACCGGTGGAAGTACGAGAATTCCTTACATAGATAATTATCTTGCAAGCTATACCGGATTTTCGTATAATCTTTCTCCATTATATGAAAAAGCAACGGTTACCGGTCTCGAAAAAATAATCCGGGATCATGAACTTATAAAATGGGCACAGCCTGTAAAACAACGAAAATTATAGTTACTGATAATAGGGGTATGATATTAGATGAAAAATCTGAAAAAGAAATTTCAATTTCGCATACATTTAAAAAGCAAACATCTGCTTGTTATAATGACACTTTTCTGCGGAAGTGCCATTGTTGCAACATTTGCCTCCGGAGTTACTTCTGCGCCTCTTCAGGAAACAGCCGGAATGCTTGTGGTTCCCTTCGAAAAAAGTATCACAGCAATAGGACTCTGGCTTACAGATATAAACAAATCATTTCGGGATAAGCAGGAGCTTGTGGAAGAAAACGAGCAGCTGAAGGCTACTGTGGACACGCTGACCGAGCAGAATAATATTCTGATCCAGAACCAGTCTGAGCTTTCCAGACTGCAGGAACTTTACAAGCTTGATGAAGAATATTCAGATTATCCAAAGGTTGCAGCGAGAATCATCTCAAAGGATCCAGGCAACTGGTATGATACATTTATGATCAACAAGGGAAGCAAGGATGGAATACGCGTTGACAATAATGTAATAGCAGGTAAGGGTCTTGTTGGAATTGTTACAGAAGTAGGCAGCAGCTGGGCCACAGTGCGTTCTATTATTGATGACAGCAGCAATGTCAGTGCAATGACTGTTGGAACAGATGATAACTGCGTGGTACAGGGAGAACTTGAACTGATCGATGAAGGAAAACTGCGTTTTACACAGTTGTATGACAAAGAGGATAAAGTAACAGTTGGTGAACAGGTAGTTACTTCCAATATCAGTGAGAAATATGTCGAAGGACTGTTTATTGGATATGTCAGTGAGATTGAACTGGATACGAACAATCTTACAAAGTCGGGAACGATCGTTACACCGGTGGATTTTCAGCATCTGAAGGATGTCTTTGTGATCACAGTCAATAAGCAGGATTCCACGGAGGAAGGGGAAAAGAATGAAAAGTAAGATCGTTTTGTTTTTTACGATCATTATCTGTTTTCTGATGCAGTCGACGGTGCTGCATCTGATTTCCATTGGTTCGATCACACCGAATCTTCTGCTGATATTATGCGTTTCCATGGGACTTATGCGTGGTCGTAAGAGTGGTCTGTGGACCGGATTTTTCTGCGGTCTGCTTGTCGACATGTTTTATGGATCTGTTTTTGGCTTTTATGCACTGATCTATATGTATGCAGGCTTTCTGAGCGGATATGCCTTTCGTATTTTTTATGACGACGACATTAAGGTGCCGATGCTTCTGACAGCGATCATGGATCTGCTGTATAATCTGGCAGTCTATGCGCTTCAGTTTCTGTTGCGTGGCCGACTGGGACTGGGCATTTACTTTTCACGCATCATACTGCCGGAGATTTTTTATACCGTTTTTCTGACAATGATCGTATACAGAGTATTTCGCTACATCAATTATCATTTTATGAATCCAATCAGGAAAGAAAGTGAGTCTATTTGGGTATTAAAATAAAAAAAATCATCAAAAAGATACAGTTAAAAAGAACAACCGTACTTCTGATCGCGTTTATTCTTATGGCGGGTGTTCTTGTGAAACAGTTGTTTGATCTGCAGATCATCCAGGGTGAGAACTATATCGATGAATTTCAGACACGAACAACAAAAACACGTGTGCTCAAAAGTACCAGGGGTAATATTTATGATGCAAACAACAAGCTCATTGCATCCAATGTTCTGTCATATTCGCTTACTTTTGAGGACAATGGAACTTATGACAGCACCAGAGTAAAGAATCTTACATTGAATGGTGTGGCCTATAAGGTGCTGCAGATCCTTGCTGCAAATGGAGACCAGTTATCAGAGTCCTTTCACATCGAACTGGACAAAGACGGAAATTATGTTTTTGATGTAGATAAGGGATTTACGCTGAATCGTTTTAAAGCGGATGTTTATGGACATGCACTGATCGACGATCTGACAGAGGATGAGGCTTCTGCCACAGCTGAAGATATGGTGGATTACCTCAGTGGAAACAAGGGATTCTCCATTGTTCTTTATGGAGACGATGCCTATACAGATGCAGAACTCAAAAAATATGGCCTTCCAAAGGAACTGACGAAGCAGGAAGTTCTGGATATCGCGATCATGCGTTATGAATTAAACACAAACAGTTTCCAGAAATATATGGCAGTGACGATCGCTACCAATGTCAGCGAGAGTACAGTTGCGGCAGTAATGGAAAATCAGTCAGAGCTTCAGGGAATTGATGTGCTTGAGGATTCAGTGCGTCAGTATGTGGATGACGAAAGTATGGGACCTCTTCTGGGTTATACAGGACGTGCATCAGCAGAGGAGCTGGAAAGTCTGAAAAAGGAAAATCCGGACTATTCAAATGATGCCATTGTTGGTAAGGCAGGAATTGAACAGTATATGGAGCTGGAGCTTCAGGGAAAAGACGGTCAGGAAACTGTTACGGTCGATAATCTTGGTAAGGTACTCAAGATTGATGATGCCACAAAGGTAGAACCGGTTGCAGGCGACGATGTTTATCTGTCTGTGGATTCGGACTGGCAGAGTGCAATCTATCAGATCCTCAAACAGCGAGTTGCAGGTATTTTGCTGGACAAGATCTCAGCTGTAAAGACATATGATTATAAGGGGGAAAACGATGCGAGTAGAATCGTTATCCCGATTTATGATGTATACAATGCGCTGATCTCCAACAGTATCATTGATATTGATAAATTCAGCAGCAGCGAAGCTTCCGATACAGAAAAAAATCTTTATGCCAAATTTCAACAAAAGCAGCAGGAAGTTTTTGATACAATAACTAACAGGCTGACAAGTGCAGATCCGCCGGCTTACAAAGACGAAAGTACAGAAGTGCAGGAATATCTCACATATATTTGTGATACCGTACTCAGAGATACACTTGGAGTGATCGACAAGAACGAAGTCAATACTTCTGATGCAACCTATCAGGCCTGGGTGACCGATCAGAGCATCAGCCTTAAGGACTATCTTAATTATGCAGCAAGTCAGAACTGGATCGATATTTCCGTGATCTCTCCTAAAGGAGAATATCTGGATTCTGAGGAAATTTATCAGGCAATAACATCATATATAATAGATTACCTTAAGACAGATACCGGTTTTTCCAAGCTTTTGTATAAGTATCTTCTTATGAATGATGTGATCTCGGGCCAGGAATTGTGTCTGGTTCTTTATGAGCAGGGAGTTTTGTCAAAAGAAGACAGCTGTTATGCAAATCTTGCATCAGGAGCCATGTCATCCTATGATTTTATGATCAACAAGATTTCCAATCTGGAGATAGAACCGGCTCAGCTTGCACTGGCTCCGTGTTCGGCATCCGCAGTTGTTACAGATTCCAAAACCGGTAAAGTGCTTGCGTGTGTATCTTATCCGGGTTATGACAACAATCGTCTCAGTAATAACATGGATACCAGCTATTACACGAAGCTTGCACTGGACAAGTCAAGTCCGTTCTTCAACAAAGCGACACAGCAGACAACCGCACCTGGATCCACACTGAAACTTCTGTCAGCAGTTACAGGTATGATGGAAGGTGTGATCGATGATAATACGTATTTTGAATGTACCGGAGAATTTGATCTTGTATCACCATCCATTTTCTGCTGGAACAAACAGGGTCATGGTTCGCTGGAAATTGTAAGTGCAATAGAACAGTCCTGTAACTATTTCTTCAATATGGTCGGATTTCTTGCAGGAAAGAATACAGACGGAGAGTTTTCTGAAAATCTCAGTCTGACAAAATTGCAGAAATATGCTTCGGAATTTCATCTGGATAAAAAAACAGGAATTGAAATTTCTGAGGCAAATCCGCATGTTTCAGACAGCAAGGCGGTTCCGTCTTATATCGGTCAGGGTAATCATCTGTTCACGACCAGTCAGCTGGCGCGTTATGCAACGGCGCTTGCTACATCAGGAACCGTTTATGATCTGTCACTTCTGGATAAAGTTACTGATTCACAGGGCAAGACAATAAAGGAATATGAGTCTTCTATAGTGAATCAGATGGATGAAGTCCCGGACAATGTCTGGAACGACATTCATGAAGGTATGCGCAGAGTAGTTGAGACACATGAACAGTTTAATGGCCTCGGCGTTACTCTTGCTGGTAAAACAGGTACGGCTGAGTTGGATATTTACCATCCAAACCATGGCCTTTTTATTGGATATACAACCTCTTCAGATACATCTGAACCGGAGTACTCCATTGCAGTGCGAATTGCCAATGGATATACTTCAGGAAATGCCTGCCTGACTGCAAATGATATTCTGAAATACATATATAATCTGGCAGATGAAGATACCATTCTGACAGGCTATGCCTCCAGTGATACCAGTAACACATCGAATGACTGATAAAATGCTGCAGTTTGCCGCTGCAGCATTTCGGAATTACGTAAGAGAATACCAGAAGACTGGAAATATCGTTTAGGAGGAATAAAAATGGGAGAAGTCATTGTAGTAACATCAGGAAAAGGCGGTGTGGGAAAAACAACCACGGTTGCCAATATCGGAACCGGGCTGGCGATGCTTAACAAAAAAACAGTTGTCGTGGATACAGATATAGGTCTTCGAAACCTTGATGTGATCCTCGGCCTGGAAAACAGGATTGTATATAATCTGGTAGATGTTATCAATGGAAGCTGCAGAATGAAGCAGGCACTGATCAAAGACAGAAGATATTCGGATCTGTTTCTTCTTCCTTCGGCACAGACCAAGGACAAGTCCGCTGTTTCGCCGGAGCAGATGATCAAGCTTACAGATGAATTAAGAGAAGAGTTTGACTATATATTGCTGGACTGTCCGGCCGGGATTGAGCAGGGATTCCGAAATGCGATAGCGGGAGCCGACAAAGCCATTGTAGTCACGACACCGGAGGTTTCTGCAATTCGTGATGCGGATCGGATCATAGGTCTTCTGGAAGCATCAGAGCTGAGAGATATTCATCTGATCATCAACCGGCTGAGACCGGATATGATCGCCAGAGGTGATATGATGTCAGTGGACGATGTGACGGAGATCCTGGCAGTGAATCTGCTTGGAACTATTCTGGATGATGAACAGATCGTGATCGCCTCAAATCAGGGCGAGCCTCTTTCGGGACAGAAGTCTCAGGCAGAGGAAGAATATCGAAATATCTGCCGCAGACTTCTTGGAGAGGATATTCCATTTATGGAACTGAAGCAGAAGAAAGGCATGTTCAAAAGACTGAGTGAAATCTTTCATAAGTAGATGAAAAGACAGGCATCATTTGAAAGGGGAGATCTCAGTGAAAGCTTTCAGACGGACAGGAGGTCGGTCAGCGGAATATGCCAGAGACAGGATGAGACTTTTGCTGATCTCTGAGAGGATCGACTGTTCTCCGCAAATAATAAATATGATGAGAAATGATCTGATTCATACAGTAAAAAAATACGTCTCAGTAAATGAGAAAAAGGTAACGATACAGATTACGCAGGATCCGCCTGTCATTCATGCGGAAATCCCGGTATTCTTCAAAAAGGAACAAAGAACAAATGATTAGACAGTATAAATTACGATTTTATAATTTCAGACTGGTGATTTTTCTTCTTTCGATCAGTGTGATCGGTATCATGCTGGTAGGAAGTGCCAGAGAAGATCTGAAGTCGAAGCAGCTGGCAGGAGTAATTCTTGGCCTGATCATTATGGTGATCCTGTCATTGATGGATTATTCATGGATATCCAACTTTCAATGGATCATGTACGGAGCCAATATTGTGCTTCTGCTGATCGTGCGTCTGTTTGGAGATTCAGCAAACGGTGCTGCCAGATGGATCGACTTTGGATTTATCCGATTTCAGCCGACAGAGTTGTCCAAAATTATCATCATACTATTTTTTGCCAGGTTTTTTATGGACCATGAAGAAGATCTGAATACGGTCCGGACACTGGCAAAATCACTATTACTTCTGGCAATCCCGCTGTTTCTGATCTATGAACAGCCGGATATGAAGAATACACTTATGCTTCTGGCAGTATTCTGTATTCTGATCTATATTGCCGGACTCAGCTACAAGATCATAGGCGGAATGTTTCTGATTCTTATTCCACTTGCTGTTATTTTTCTGTCTATTGTGGTACAGCCTGATCAGAAACTGATCAAAGATTACCAGAGAAAGCGTATCATGGCATTCTTGTATCCGGAAAACAATGAGTACAGAGATGACATTGAACAGCAGAATAACTCCAAAACAGCGATTGCCTCAGGAGAACTGATGGGTAAGAAGCTTTCCGGTGATAAGGAAGTTGCCTCCGTAAATGATGGTAACTTTGTATCAGAGAACCAGACTGACTTTATCTTTGCGGTGGCAGGAGAAGAATATGGATTTATGGGCTGCTGCTGTATAGTACTGCTGCTTCTTGCAATATCCGTGGAGTGTATCCGGATGAGTCTGAGGGCCAAGGACCTGTCCGGAAAGATCATATGCTGCGGTATGGCAAGTATTATATCACTGCAGAGTTTTCTGAATATCTGCGTTGCCACAGGAATCGCACCGAATACCGGTACACCTCTTCCGTTTGTAAGCTATGGCCTTACATCACTGGTCAGCCTTTATATCGGAATGGGGCTTGTATTGAATGTAGGTCTTCAGAGCAGCGCATACAATAAAGAAATCCGAAGAAAAGAGATTGATCAGAAAGAGGATTACTTATGACAAAACAGCAAAAACAAAAAGTATCTGCAAGGCCTGACAGAAGACCGGCGGGAAAAACAGCAGGTGCCGCCAGAAAAACAGCAAGACCGCAGTCTCTGGGAACCGGCAGTCAGCAGCCACAGAGACGACAGAGCAAAAGCTCTGCACGAATGCGGGCAATGCGCAAAAAAAGGGTCAGAACTACCTTCTGTCTCGTTGCGTTATTATTATTGCTGGTGTGCGGCATCGGAGGATTGTTTTACGTATTTCGGGGAGGAATCACCGGTGGTCCCGTGATGGCATACCGTACGGAGAAAGAATTTCAGCATCAGAATATAACAGGAACAAGTCAGAGAGCAGAATCTTTTGCAGCGAACCTTTGCGTGGTATCGCAGGATCAGCAGATGGACTCTGTTTCACTGGAACAGGATCAGAAAGGTGTTCTTTTTGATCTGAAGAATAAGTCGGTTCTGTATGCGAAGGGTGCATATGACAAAGTTTATCCGGCAAGTATAACCAAGATCATAACAGCTCTTCTGGCATTCAAAAACAGTAACATGGATGATGTGGTTACTATTTCGCAGGAAAATATCACACTTGAAGAAGGCTCGCAGGTCGTTGGCTTTCAGGAAGGCGATCAGGTAACAATGGATCAGCTGGTTCACTGTCTTCTGGTGTATTCCGGAAATGATGCGGCGTCCGCTATTGCAACGCATGTGGGCGGATCTACGGAAAATTTTGTGGCAATGATGAACGAGTATGCTGCACAGCTGGGCTGTACCGGAACACATTTTACAAATCCGCACGGTCTGCAGGATGAGAACCATTATACGACACCATATGACATTTATCTGATGCTGAAGGAAGCGTTAAAGTATCCGGAATTTACAGAGATAACACAGCTTCCGAGTTACACAGTCACCTTTAAGCACAGTGACGGATCGGAAGACAGTGTGGCGCTTACCGCGACAGATCATTATCTGACAGGAGAGGCAAATGTTCCAAAGGGAGTAACCGTTCTCGGAGGAAAAACCGGTACGACGAACAGTGCAGGAAATTGTCTTGCACTTCTCAGCCAGAATTCCTATGGCTCTCCATATATATCCATTGTTATGGGGGCTTCAACCAAAGAACTGCTCTATCAGCAGATGACCTCTCTTCTTGAGAAAATCAATACGATATAATTTCCGGCTGGATTCCTGCTATTTGGAAAAAGTGACAAAAAAAGGCAAATTATACTTGAATTTTAAAACAAGTTGCACTATAATATTAACCATATTCAACATCGTTTTTATTCAAAATTATATATTGTGTCTAAGGAGGAAAACAGCATGGTTGAACTGATCGTAGGAAAGAAAGGTAAAGGCAAAACAAAAGTACTGTTAGACAAAGTGAACGGGGCAGTTAAAGAAGCAAATGGCAGCATTGTTTACTTAGACAAAAGCACAAAACACATGTATGAACTGAATAATAAAGTTCGTCTGATCGATGTATCTGTATATCCGATCAAAAATGCAGATGAGTTTGTAGGATTTGTATGTGGTATCATTTCTCAGGACCACGATCTTGAGCAGGTTTATCTTGACAGCTTCCTGACAACAGCCAAACTGGAAGGCAAGGATGTTACCGGAACTCTGGAACAGCTGATCGCAGTAGGCGAGAAGTTTAATGTGAAATTTATTGTCAGTATGTCTCTTGATAAAGAAGAAGTTCCGGAATCTCTGCAGGATAAGATCGTTACTGCTTTATAAAAGTAAAAAAGAATTCGGGATCAGTCTTTATTAACGACTAATTACATAAGATGGGGTAAACGGGGATTCTGTTGGGGGACAGGATCCCTTTTCCGTGAAAAAAATAAAAAAATATTTCTATTTCTCTTGACGAGGCGGGAAAGCCATGCTATTATACAAAAGATGCCGCACAGAGAGGTTTAAGTGCATGAGAATGATACTCATCCACCATATCTGGCGAGTAAAGATTATAGGAGGTGCCACAGATGTACGCAATTATTGCAACAGGTGGTAAACAGTA
>NZ_CAKROJ010000055.1 GCF_934372025.1 uncultured Blautia sp. | reverse complement strand
AAAAAACTTCACAGAAAAACAAGTCAGGGAGGTACAGAGATCGGAATCCGTCTGGATGACTCTGTACTGACCAGAGGCCTGAATCAGGATGATGTTCTTGCAGTGGAGGGAGATACCGTGTATGCGGTAAATATCCCTCCCTGTGAGGTTATTGTAGTCACAGTGGACAAACATCATCCACATATGGTTGCAAAGGCGTGCTATGAGATCGGAAATCGTCATGCACCACTGTTCTGGGGAGCAGAGGAAGGAACTTTCATCACTCCTTACAATGAACCAATGAAGGTGATGCTGGATAAACTTCACGGTGTTTCCACAGAGGTAAAAGAGTCAAAACTGGATTTTGACAGAAGAATTTCAGCATCCGTTCATTCTCATACCCACTAGGAGGTACGTCTATGACAGAAGGAACAGCTAAATTTTTCCTGCTTCAGGTTAATGACGCTTTATTCCCGATTGGGGGATACTCCCACTCCTATGGTCTGGAAACTTATATCCAGAAGAGCATTGTCCATGATGAGGACAGCGCAGAGGAATTTATCCATAAGCGTCTGAAATATAATTTTTTGTACAATGAATTTATGGCAGTGAGGCTTGGCTGGGAATATGCAGTCTGCAATAATCTGGAAGCAATCTCAGAACTGGAAGAGATTATGGAAGCCGGAAAAATTCCGCGTGAGACAAGAGAGGCCAGCAGAAAACTTGGCTCCAGATTTATCAAAACACTGTCAGCACTTGAACTCCCGATGAACAACAGTATTTTTGAAAAATACAGAGAATCACGAAAAGGAAAAAGCGTGCATCATGCGGTGGCATACGGGGTTTTCTGCGGTGCAGCAG
The DNA here is from genome assembly GCF_934372025.1 of uncultured Blautia sp. Taxonomy (GTDB): domain Bacteria; phylum Bacillota; class Clostridia; order Lachnospirales; family Lachnospiraceae; genus Blautia_A. The sequence continues at coordinate 13,424 of NZ_CAKROJ010000055.1, read as the reverse complement.
GTATTACCCGAGAAGAAGCACTGGAGCATTTTATTTATGCACAGACTTCAGCAATGGTCACAAACTGTGTAAAGACGATTCCGCTCAGCCAGTCTTCCGGACAGAAGCTTTTGAGCGGCAGTTATCCGCTTTTACAGGAACTGACAAAAAAAGTAACAGAACTTGGAACAGAATGGCTTGGCCTTTCAGGGCCGGGATTTGATCTTCGCTGCATGCAGCATGAAGGTTTGTATTCAAGGATTTATATGTCCTGATACCAGGGATAAAACTTCAAAAATGAGAGGATGAGGAAAAATGTCATATGTAAAAATTGGTGTGGCAGGACCGGTTGGTTCCGGAAAAACTGCCCTGATCGAATGTCTTACAAGACAGATGGCTTCTGAATACAGCATTGGTGTCATTACCAATGATATCTATACAAAGGAAGATGCGGAATTCTTAAGTAAAAACTCCGTTCTTCCACGAGAAAGAATCACCGGTGTGGAGACGGGTGGCTGTCCTCATACCGCTATTCGTGAAGATGCATCCATGAATCTGGAAGCAGTCGAAGAAATGATGGAAAAATTCCCGGATATTCAGATTCTGTTCATTGAAAGCGGCGGTGATAATCTTTCTGCAACCTTCAGTCCGGAGCTGGTAGATGCGACGATCTTTGTTATTGACGTTGCTGAAGGTGACAAGATTCCGCGTAAAGGTGGTCCTGGAATCACAAAATCTGATCTTCTTGTCATCAACAAAATTGACCTTGCACCGTATGTTGGAGCGGATCTCTCCGTTATGGACAGAGATTCCAGAAAGATGCGCGGCGACAGACCATTCCTTTTTACAAATATCCGCGGACTGGATGGTACGGATGCTGTAATTGAATGGATCAAAAAAAATGTACTCCTGGAAGGATGTTAAAGAGTGACGACAGAAAATAAATTTGGAAAGACATCGGAGGTAAGACTGGAAACAGAACTGCGAGACGGAAAAGTCGTATTGAGTGATGTGTTTTTTACAGCGCCTTTTAAGGTGATGCTTCCGTTTTATCTTCGAGAAGATTATATGCAGGTGATGGTGCTTTCGGCATCGGCCGGAATCATGGAAGGGGATGTGCAGAAGTTTGACATCCACGTAAATTCAGGTACCAGTATGGAATATCTGTCACAGGCATATGAAAAAATCCACAAAATGAAAGAGGGAATGGCAAGGCGAGAGACAAAGATCGTTGTAGAGCCGGATGCATTTTTGAAATATGCACCGCTGCCGACCATTCCGTTCAAAGATTCTGCTTTTGAGAATCATCTGGAGATCGAATTAAAAGAAAAAACTTCCTGTCTCCTGTTTCAGGAGATACTTTCCTGTGGAAGAGCAGCCTGCGGAGAAGCATTTGCTTACCGTTTTTATCATAATCATGTTGCAGTTCGTGAAGAAGGAAATCTGATTTATCTGGACAATACCAGATATGATCCGGAATTCTTTGAGATGAGTGGAATCGGAATGTATGAGGGATTTACGCATCTTCTTAATCTGTTTTTTTTTAATATTGAAAAATCAGAATCCTGGATCAGTGCAGTCAGGGAACTTATGGATGAAACACCAGATATAGAGGGCGGCGTTACCCGGCTTACAAGTGGTGATGTGGCGGTTCGTATTTTGGGAAAGGGTTCAGAACCTCTTTTGAAAATATCAGAAAAGATACAGGAAATGAATTAAATAAACATCAGGAGCAACTGTTTTGGAGTGATTCAAGACAGTTGCTTTTTTGTTGATTTTAAATAAAAATATGAAATAATAATGTTGTTTTACGTGGATTCTGGATTTGAAACGAGTTGTTTTTTGTAGAGTTTGAAGAAAATCACCTTGACATTATGATGATTAGATAGTAAAATTAATAATACTAGGTATAGAATATTTCGTGAAAATATTTTTGTGCATTATATATTGAAAGTGAGGAACTGTTAATGGCAAATGAACATAACGATCAGATCAGAATCGTGCAGGAGACAGTAGCTGGTAAGGAAATTACTTTTGCGCATGTAATGGGCGGTCCGGCTCCTATCATATATCAGAAACTCGGATTAAACCCTCAGGTGGATTATCGTTCATCTGCAATTGGAATTATGAATATGACACCATCAGAGTCAGCGGTTATCGCATCCGATATTGCAGTAAAGAGTGGTAATGTTTATCTTGGATTTGCAGATCGTTTCACAGGAACCATGATCATCACAGGAGAAATCTCCGATGTCATGTCAGCAATGACAGAGGTTGTGGATTATTTCCGTGATACACTGGGATATGTGGTTTGCAACATTACCAAGAGATAGGAAGTAAAACATGGAAGAACGTATAACGAGAGAAGAACTTCTCGAGAGACTGTTTCATGATGATTATGAGAATCTGAAAGGAAGGAAACTTCGTCTGACGCGGGTGCGGGTTCCGGGAAAATCAATTGACTTTGCACATGTGATAAGTCCTTCTGATGCAGTGGTATATCAGAATCTTGCATTAAATATAGGGGTTCATGAAGGGGAAGATCACACAGGCCAGTCAATTGGCATCGTCCGTGTGACACCATGGGAGGCTGTTGTTGTTGCCACAGATGTAGCTGTCAAGGCGGCGGATGTTGAAGTTGGTTTTATGGACCGTTTCAGTGGTGCACTGATCATCCTGGGAGGTCTGTCTCAGGTAATGACTGCAATAGAAGAAGTTGTGAAATATTTCCGTGATGAGTTACATTTTGACGTATGTAAAATTCACAAAAGCTGATACAGGGCAGGATAAAAAATGAAAAAAGTTTTTTTGATGGGGCGAAGTGAGGCCGGCAAGACTTCTCTTACTCAGGCATTGAAGGGAGAGGAACTGCACTATCACAAGACTCAGTACACAAACTCAAATGAAGATACAATTGATTCTCCGGGTGAATATGCAGAGTCCAAGCATTTCAGTGTTGGACTTGCCTGTTTCTCTTTTGAGGCAGATGTGATCGCAATCGTGCAGGCAGCAGATGAGCCGTTTAATCTGTTCAGTGACGGCAGCAGATGCTTCCTTTTAAGACCGCTGATTGGAATCATTACAAAGGTAGATTCGCAGTATGCAAATCTTCCAATGGTTCGTCAGTGGATGCAGAATATGGGATGCGAACGTATTTTTGAAGTGAACAATGTTACACGTGAAGGTATTCCTGAACTTATGGAATATCTTAAGGAAGACCTCCCTAAGCTTACTCTTGAGCAGGCGAAGTTTAAACAGAGTCTTGGCCTGAATGAATGGCAGCCATTGCCGGAGGGTGTGGAGTATCCGGAGAGCATCCGATAGGAATACTTACAAATACATAAAGAAATTATAAGAGAAGATCGGAAATGATCTTCTTTTTTTTGCTCAGAAAAGCCTGTAACAATAAAGGTTATTATGTAGTAGCTGCAGATGGAATATGTCTGCAACCCGATGAGAAAATGAAAGAAATGAAAACTTTTCAGAAATGAATAATGAAATATAGTAATTAATGTCAAAAATACATAATAAAAAGATGCAAAACATAGAAAAAATATACGTATAGCACAAAAATATTGACCATATTTATGAAAGATGATATGTTTTAAATGAAAAATGAAACAAAAATTGAAAGAATAATGAAATCATAAAGGGGGTAATGAGATGGTAAAAGTCGGGATTATAGGCTGTGGAAAGATTGCACAGGTTCGTCATATTCCAGAATATCTGGATAATCCGAATGCAAAACTGACTGGCCTTTATGATCTGAACCTGCAGCGGGCAAAAGATCTTGCTGAAAAATATGACTGCAAGTTTTATGAGAGCATTGAAGATATGCTGGCAGATCCGGAAATTGATGCAGTCAGCGTATGTGCAGCTAATCATGTTCATGCTGAAATTACAACCGCAGCATTAAAAGCAGGAAAACATGTTCTTTGTGAAAAACCGATGGCAACAAAATTAAAAGACTGCCAGATGATGGTGGATACAGCAGAGCAGATGGGCAAAAAACTTATGATTGGTCAGAATCAGCGATTTGCCAAAGCTCATGCAGAAGCAAAAAAACTCATTGAGCGTGGTGATATTGGAAGCGTTCTTACTTTCAAAACAACATTCGGACATGGTGGTCCGGAAACCTGGAGTGTAGATGCCGGACCGCAGAACTGGTTCTTTGATAAGAAGAGAGCTGCAATGGGAGCAATGGCAGACCTTGGAGTACATAAGACAGACCTGATCCAATACCTGCTTAATGATACAGTAGAGGAAACAACTGCAAAAGTTACGACGCTGGATAAGAAAGACAGTAACGGAAATCTGATCGGTGTAGATGACAACGCTATCTGCATTTATAAAATGAAGAGTGGAATCATTGGAACGATGACAGCCAGCTGGACTTATTATGGAGAGGAAGACAATTCCACGATCATCTATGGAACAGAAGGAATGCTCAAGATCTATCATGATCCGAAATATTGTATCGAACTGATCCGCAAAGACGGTGGAAAAGTGTTCTACGATATCGACCAGATTCAGACAAATGATAATCAGACAAAGTCTGGAATCATTGATGCATTTGTAGAATCTGTAGAAAATGACACAGAACCTGCTGTTCCGGGAAAAAGTGTACTCAGCGCCATGAAGGCAATTTTCGGAAGCCTGAAATCAAGCGAACTTGGAAGAACTGTTCGTGTGGATGAGGAGGAATTAGAGTGAAGATAGGGTTAGTCAGTGCAATACTGGAAAATTATGATTTCAAAAAGATGATCGATACGGTTTCAGAGATCGGCTATGAATGTGTAGAAGTTGCCTGCTGGCCAAAAGCCAAAGCGGAGCGCAGATATGCGGGAGTCAGTCACATTGATGTATCTACACTGGATGATGCGAAAGCAACCGAGATTCTTTCCTATTGCAAGAGCAAAAACGTTGAGATTTCTTCTCTTGCATTTTATCCGAACACCATGGATGGAAATCTGGAAAAAAGAGCTGCGAACATAGAACATCTGTACAAAGTGATCAATGCAAGTCAGAAACTCGGAATTAATCTGGTAACAACATTTATCGGTCGTGACCAGACAAAGACCGTAGAAGAAAATCTGGAACTGCTAAAAGAGATCTGGATTCCAATTGTACGTTATGCAGAAGAAAAGAAAGTACGCATTGCGATTGAAAACTGTCCGATGCTTTTTGACGGAGATCAGTGGCCGGGCGGACAGAACCTGATGACAACACCGGTGATCTGGAGAAAAGTATTTGAGATTCTTGACAGTGATTATATCGGAATCAATTATGATCCGTCTCATTTTGTATGGCAGATGATTGATTACATCCAGCCGCTTTATGAGTTTAAAGATAAGATTTTCCATGTACATTATAAAGATATCAAACTTTTCAGAGAAAAACTGAAAGAATGCGGTACGATGGCATATCCGCTTCAGTATATGATGCCAAAACTTCCGGGACTCGGAGATGTAGACTGGGGGAAATATGTATCTGCATTGACCGATATCGGTTACAAAGGATATACCTGTATCGAAGTAGAAGATAAAGCATTCGAGGATTCAGAAGAGAGAATTCTGGACAGCTTAAGACTTTCTCTCAGATACATGAGACAGTTTGTAATCTGAGAAAACAGAAAATATCAGAGAAAGAAATAACGCGGCAGAGAGACCGCTTATTAAAACTTAAATTCAAAAAAGGAGGAAATGAATTATGAAGAAAACAGTAGTTTGCATGCTGATCGCAGCTATGACAATGGGAAGTATGGTAACTCCTGTATTTGCAGACGGAGGAGATGCTACACATATTTATGTACTGACAGCACCGGAAGATCATGGCTGGACAGGTTCTGTAGCAACATTTGCAAAAGAAAAGATTGAAGAAGTAAATGGTGCCGGAACTTACAGCGCAGAACTGATCACATCTGCAGATGCAGCAGAACAGATCGTTAACATCGAAGATATTATTGCAGCAGGCGAAGACAATATCGCAGTTGTTATTCAGCCGATCGATGACACTGTTCAATCTGCAATCCAGCAGCTGGTTGATGCTGAGATTCCATACGTAGCATTTGACCGAATCATTGAAGGTGTAGCTGACAGTGCAGTATCCAATGTAAAAGGTGACAACGAAGGTATCGGTGCAGCATGTGCAGCTTATTATACAGAGCAGGGACTGAAACCTGGTGATGCAGTTTATGTATACGAAGGAGATACTTCTTCTGTAACAACTCTCCGTGACGGTGGATTTACAAAATACCTTACAGGAGAACTGGAATATGATGGAAAAACAATCGCAGACGATGCAAAATGGTCAGAAGATGATCTGAAATCCATTACATATTCAGGTGCTATGAACTGGAGCCGTTCTGATACAAAAACATCTTTCGAATCTCTGCTCGGTGATGCATCAAATGCAGACATCAAATGGTTTTACGCAGAAGATGATGAACTTGCAATGGGTATCCTTGAAGCTCTTCAGGGTGGCGGAATTGACGATGCAACAAAAGAAAAATTCCTCGGAAATACACCATATCTGACAGGCTGCGGCGGACTGGATGAACTTTATGCAGTACTTCGTGGTGAATCCTTCACAGATATCGCAGATAAGTTTGGCGGTATTGTATCTGTAACTTACAGCCCGGCAATGATCCAGACAGCAATCCAGGATATGGTTGATTATCTGGATGGAAACGATGTAGAGCAGGATCACGTGATTGCTTGTGAGATCGTTAATAAGGACAATGTAAAAGATTATCCTTCTTTCTGAGATTGAACAGGAAACATATAAAAGCATACTAAATACGGTAAAGGGAACTTTTTATAAAGTTCCCTTTAGCCGATAGAGGGATAAGGAGCATCAGCCGGAAAATCAGACAGGGAGGCGAGAATTATGAGTTTGCTGCAGATGAGAGACATCTGTAAGTCCTTCAGCGGAGTTCCTGTACTGAAAAACGTACAGCTTACAGTAGAAAAGGGAGAAGTACATGCGCTTCTCGGTGAAAATGGTGCCGGTAAGTCAACACTTATGAATGTGCTGACCGGTGTATTTCCGCGTGATAAAGGTGAAATTGAATTTGATGGAAATGAATTAAAAAATATTACGATCAGGCAGTCCGAGAATATGGGAATTGCTTTTGTACATCAGGAATTAAATTTGTTTAATGATCTGAAAGTTTATGAAAATATTTTCCTTCAGAAAGAATATACAACAAAACTGGGTCGGCTGGATAAGAAAAAGATGATTCAGGAGGCGGAGAGACTGTTTCAGGAGTTGGGTGTGGACATAGATCCGACATTGCAGGTCTCAAAATTAAAAACAAGTCAGAAACAGCTGCTTGAGATATCAAAAGCATTATTTTTTAAAGCAAAGCTTCTGATTCTGGATGAGCCGACAACATCATTAAATAATGATGAAGTAGCACATCTTTTTGAAATCGTTAATAATTTAAAGAAAAAAGGAACTTCCTTTATCTTTATTTCACATAAAATGCCGGAGATCTTCCGGCTGTCCGACCGATATACGGTATTTCGAAACGGAGAATTTATCGGAAGCGGAAATATAAAAGATACGACACCGGAAGAAGTTACCCGGATGATGGTTGGTGAGAAATATTCCGATCAGGATGTGTATGAAGAGCGAAAATTGGGTGATACCATTCTGGAACTGAAAAATTTCAGTGGGGAAGGATTTCATGATATCAACCTTACTGTCAAAAAGGGCAGTATTGTAGGCCTGACCGGACTTCAGGGAGCCGGGAGCAGTGAGTTGATGCAGTGTATGTTTGGCGTTACCAGGGCATATGGTGGAGAGATGCGTGTTGAGGGAGATATCATGCACGATCATACGATCCACAAAGCCATGAAGGACCGGATCGCAATGCTGGCATCCAACAGAAAAGAAAATTCTGTGATTCCGGACATGAGTATTCTGGAAAACATGTATCTGTCAGAGCATACACTTTCCGCATGGAAAGCAGCTATCTCTAAAAAGAAAGAAGTCGAAAGATATAAGAAATACAAGGAGATGCTGAATATTAAGGCAAATTCCTGCGAAGATCTTATCACTTCTCTGAGTGGTGGAAATCAGCAGAAAGTATTTCTTGCGCGCTGGCTGAATACAGATGCCGAAATTCTCCTTCTGGACAACCCGACACAGGGAATCGATGTAGGAGCAAAAGCAGAAATCTACAAACTGATTCTGGAACTTGCCAAACAGGGAAAGACAATTTTGATCAATACACTGGAAATACCAGAGATCCAGAAAGTTGCCGATTACTGTGCAGTATTTTATAACGGAGAAATCATCAAGGTCCTGGAACATGAGGAAATTGATGAGATGACAGTTATGATGTATTCAACAAATGCGGCACAGGCAGAGGAGGGAAAATAAGATGAGTAAAAAGAATACAACAGTTCCTGGACGTATCGCAGGATTTCTGGGAGAAAATAGTTATATCATTGTTTTTGTGGCGATTTTTATCGTATATGCACTGACAACAAACGGACTGACCTGGAGCGGTATGATGAATGTATTTCGTCATTCTGCTGTGATCGGTATCATTGGACTGGGTATGGGACTGATCTGCATCACTGGTGAGATTGACCTTTCTGTAGGCTCCATGCTGGCGCTGGATGGTGGATTTTCCGTTATTATTTTCAATATGACAAACAGCATTATTCTTACATTTTTATTTGCAGTTCTGTTTGGTGCATTTTGCGGACTGATCAATGGTGTGATGGTAGGATGGATCCAGATGCCTGCATTTATTGTTACACTTGCAACGATGCTGATCTATCGTTCTTTTTCACAGTATTTCTGTCAGCATGTAGATAAAGCGTTGATTGGCGGCGGAAGTTCGGTTTATAAAATGGCAAACAGCCAGTCTTCTTATCAGACACTGTATAATTTTGGTAATGGAAAAGTATCTACGATTCCGATCGTTGGTCTGATTCTTATTATTATGACACTTGTTTTTGTATATATCACAACAAGTACAAAATACGGTAAAAAAGTATATGCAGTAGGAAGTAACATGAAAGGTGCACAGATGGCAGGAATCAATACCGCAGCTGTGAAAATTTCAGTATTTGTGATCGCGGGTGCACTCGTTGGAATTGGTGCGTTTCTCTGGATTGCAATGAATGCTTCCGCTGACCCGGCAACAACTGGAAACAGTTACGAAATGTATGCAATCGCGGCAGCAGTACTTGGTGGAATCAGCATGTCAGGCGGTAAAGGAAAATGCCTTGGAATTCTGTTTGGTGCAATGTCCTATACAATTATCGACAAGATTATTGTGTCCCTTAAGATGGACTCTCTTATCAACAATGCAATCAAAGGAATCATCTTACTGCTTGTTATTATGGTACAGATCATAGGACCGCAGATCAAACAGAAATTCAAAAAGGCTGAATAAAATACTGGAACATAAATATCTCTGTTAAACAGGCAGGAAATGCTTTATAATAAAAATATAAAACCTGAAAAAGAGAGAAAGTATGAAGAAGATAACTGTTTCATTAATTGCTGAGAAAGCACAGGTCTCTCCGGCAACTGTATCAAGAGTATTGAATCACAGAGAACTGGTCAAAGAGCCAACGATACGGCGGGTTGAGGAAGCCATGAGAACACTGGGATGTCAGATGGAGAATACGGTAACTGTCTCAAAAGAAACGCAGCCGCTGATCATTTTGAATATTCCCGGAATCGAGAATGTTTTTTATCAGGAAATCATTCGTGGCGCCAGAGTCTCTGCAAAAGCGCATGGATGCCATCTGCTCATTCATGAATCACATCTGAATAAAGGCAATATGCTGGATTTCTGTAATCTTTTGCGAAGAGTGGATGCAGCAGGTGTAATACTTCTGAACCGGATTTCAGAAGATTCTCTGAATCAGATCCGGGCGATCGCACCATTGGTGCAGTGCTGTGAATATAATGAACATGCAGATTATCCGTATGTCAGTATTGATGACGTGCGTGCTGCGGAAAATGCCACAGAATATCTGATTGCGAATGGTGGGAATAAGGTAGCACTGATCAATGGACCGGGGAACTTTAAGTATGCCAGGAGACGTCAGGAAGGATTTATGAATGCACTGCAGAAAGCAGAGATCATGGTACCGAAGCAGTGGATCGTTCAGCTTCCGGAGGTAAACTATGAGATGGCATATGCGGCGGTTTGCAGACTGCTGAATTCTGACAGCAGACCAAATGCATTTTTTACCATATCCGATGTCTTTGCGGCGGCAGTGATCCGGGCGGCGAAGCGTTTTCACCTTCACGTACCGCGGGACATTCTGGTGGTCGGTTTTGATAACATTGAGTTATCTTCTATGACATCGCCTTCGATCACAACTGTCAATCAGCCGAAATTCCAGATGGGATATACTGCCTGTGAAATGCTTCTGGAGTTGATTGAAAATCCTCAGGAAGAGATGAAGTCGCTTCTGCTTGATACAGAACTGGTGATCAGAGAATCAACATGAAAGAAAAAATATAGAAAATATAGCCGGAAATTAAGAAAATCCTGGAGCAGGTCTTATGACCCGTTCCAGGATTTCACTGAATATGTGTGCAATACTAAGGTATCACAAATGTTTCTTATATGCAGTAGCACATATTATAGAAATATTGCACATTTTTTAGAAGTTTAAGATTACATCCCATCCTTCAGCACATCATAGTCTCTCAACACTTTCTCAATCACAGTTCCCTTGATGAAGTGAAGCAGAGGTTTCTTAATGATACCAGCTCCAGGGAAATCAATTTCCAATGGTGATTTGCCGTCCATCAGCTTCACACTGCTGCTTAAGAGTTCACGGATATCATAAACACTTCCCCATACTTCCGGTACACCACGGTCAACACCGAGAAGTCCGTAAACAGCTTCCATAGCGGTTCTGACAGAGTATTCTGTGGTGAATACAGTGTCACGAGGTGTATCTGCGAACTGTCCAAGGAATGCAAAGTTTACACAGCCATCCGGGATAACGTCCGGGCGGTCACCTTTTGTTCTTGGCATGAAGAATGCGGTGATATACGGCATCATGGTCGGTACGCACACTGCACTGTGTTCAGCAAGCTCATCAATCTGGTCTTCTGGAACACCAAGATGATACAGCCACTCTGCGGTGATCTCTTTACCGGTACAGTCTTTCATAGGTTTCTTGATGTAGTCACCAGGTACGTCTGTGAACAGTCCGTAAACCCATACGCAGACTTTGTCTTTGTCCTGATCCTTGAACTGTCCCTGACGGTTGATGGTCCAGCTTAAGAGCCACTTGGAATCCTGGCAGCTTACGATACCGCCTGTGACAACTTTGCCTGTACGTGGATCACGTTTGCAGATATCAGTGATATATGGAATGATCTTGTCATCCAGAGTTGTAACAGTTGCAGATTCCCAGTTGGTTTTGCTGACATCGGAGCAGAACTTTTCCGGATGTCCGAAGGACGGATCCTGGGCTGCGATATTTTTCCAGAGGGACCAGCAGCCGCTTGTACGAACCTCAGCGTCACCATTCGGGGCATGGTTCTGATCACCGTAGATTGTACCTTCTGTACAGCTTCCGTTAGTAACAAAGACAAGGTCATTTTCAGTAAGAACGATGCCTTTTTCTACGCCGTTAACTTTGCATTCGATTGCAGATGCAATTTTTTTGCCATCTTTGAAATCGAAGATAACGTTAGTAACTTCTGTGTTAAACTGGAAGTCAACACCGGCCGCTTCCAGATATTTCTGCATTGGAAGGATCAGCGATTCATACTGATTGTATTTTGTAAATTTAAGTGCACTGAAATCCGGAAGTCCGGCAATATGGTGGATGAAACGCTGGAAATAGAGCTTCATCTCAAGTGCGCTGTGCCAGTTTTCAAATGCAAACATAGTTCTCCAGTACAGCCAGAAGGTGGAATCGAATACTTCTTCATCGAAAACATCTTCGATTGTCTTATCGTAGAGGTCTTCATCCTTTGTCATGAAGAGTTTCATGATTTCCATGCAACCCTTCTGGCTGAGGTTGAACTTGCCGTCTGTATGAGCGTCTTCTCCGCGATTTACAGTTGCACGGCAAAGGGAATAATTCGGATCATGTTTGTTCAGCCAGTAGTATTCATCAAGAACGGAAATACCAGGTGTTTCAATAGAAGGAATGCTGCGGAACAGATCCCAGAGACATTCGAAATGGTTTTCCATTTCACGGCCGCCTCTCATGACATAACCACGAGTCGGATCGAAGATACCATCACAGGCACCACCGGCAATGTCCATCGCTTCCAGAATGTGGATGTGGGAGCCTGGCATTTGTGCGTCTCGAACGAGGAAGCAGGCTGCAGCGAGAGAAGCGAGACCGCTTCCTACGATGTATGCGTGTTTTTCATCGACACCTTCTGGCTTTTCCGGACGGGCGAATGCTTCGTAGTTTCCGTTTGTATAATAAATACCTTTGCTGTTTTTTTCATATTTGCCGCGTTCTGTGTTGCGGTAATCAGATCTGGCAGCTTCGGCTTTTTTTGCCTTTGTAGCTTTGATCTCTTTATTTTCCTGAGAAGTTTTGGTAAGAATAGCTGCTGCGCCGGCTCCGGCTGCAAGTGCAACACCAAGTTTTAATCCTTTTTTAGACATATAAAAAACCACCTTTCATTTATTTGTGATGATGTGTGTTCTTGTGTTTCTGTCCTTATAGTATTACCATTTACAGCTCGCTTCAATTGACAAAAAATGTGTTATGAGTAAAAACTTATCATTCGTCGTGCTTTGTAAAGTTGCGGATAGAATTTGTGATGTTTCCGTGGAGCGTGATACACATATTTTCACAGACGGAATTATAGTCAGCCTTCATTCCCTGGCGGATCCAGTCAAGCATGATACCGACAAAACTGTATTTATAAAAATCTGCGATAAAGTTTTTTTGCTCTTTTGTAAGAGAGGTATCTTTAGATTGTTCTTCAACGACTCCCATGATGAGATCATGTGTCAGATGGAAGAGGTAATTTTCAATCTGCTCACGGCTGATGGAATTATAAGCATTCATAATAAAAGGTTTGTTTTCGTATACTGCTTCAAAAATCTGCAGAAGACCTTCCTGCCATGTTGCATAGGTCTTCTTTCCCTGAAGAGCTTTTCGTGATTCTTCCAGACATGCCCATTCGACGAGATCATAGATGTCTTTAAAATGATAATAAAAAGCCATTCGACTGATACCACAGTCAGTAGTGAGATCATTGATAGTGATTTTTGTGAGTGGTTTTTTGAGAAGCATTTTTTTCAGAGATTCTTCAAGTGCATGCTTGGTGATGTTGGACATGGTGTGACCTCCTTTGCTGGTTGTTTTCGTTTATTATATGATGTTATGGAAGGAACATCAATAACTAGAATGGGCAGAATATTGACATAATTCTGATATCGTGGGAAACTGGTAAGAAACATATGCAAAATACTGAGG
>NZ_CAKROJ010000054.1 GCF_934372025.1 uncultured Blautia sp. | reverse complement strand
AAGAGCGATAGACGGGGCTCGAACCCGCGGTCTCGACCTTGGCAAGGTCGCGCGTTACCAACTACGCCACTATCGCATGTGCCTTGTGAAGAAGTGTGTTCCTCATCGACAAGACATATAATACCAGATATAATTGTAGTTGTCAAATGTTTTTTTGAAAAAAATTAAAAAATTTTAAAAAAAGTTTCAAAAGCATAATTTAAGCATATTTTGGGCTTTGTCAGTGATAATAACGCAGGACATGTTCTGGGTAATGCTGATCTCCGTAATCCCAGGGACCTGCGGAAGCATACAGAGGATCGTCTTCGGAACGAGGCGTTTCTCCACTGGCCATTTTGGCAAAAGATTCAGAACTTTCAACAGACCAGGAAGTAATGCCATTTTTTTCAAGATAGCTGAAATAAAGATCCGCACCAAAATTGTACCCCTGAAGGGCAAGCTCGATATGTGCAGTATCATCAGGAGATGTGACACCGGCCTTTTCCATGGAATATTTCAGTTCCTGAATTCCACAGGCGATAGAATAATCAACATCAGTGATCCCATTAGGTGTTTGAGGATATTTTGTGTTATAAGCACCCTCAGAAGACTGCATCACATCAGTTCCCTGTCCGGAGCTTTCCTGCATCATAAGTGCAAGGATCAGATTCACGTAATCTGCCATACCATATGTGGAGGCTGCCTGTTCTACATCTGCACGGTAAGATTCGCAAGTGGAATTGATTGTCCAGGTCTGTTTTTGCTTACGGACAGAAAAGACAATGACTGCAGAAACAAAAAGCAGGAGACCTAGCAGAAACAGTGCCACTTTCTGAAAAAAAACCTGTTTTTGCCGTTTCTGAAGAAGTTCTTTTTTGTTAAGTTTTGGATTTGTGATTTTTTTCTTATGTGTTCTCATAGTTCTTATTGTAACGTGTAAACAGATTTTTGAAAAGGAAAGAACAACAAAGAAATTCTTAAATTTTAATGAAAAAACTGTGTAAATTTGAAATACGTTAATTCTTGTGCTAAAATAATCCCGAGTAAGAGATGGGGAAACATGAATGCAGAAGCATTCTTAAATAAGTTATAGAGACGAGGTGAAAACCTGTGAAAAAGAAGGTTTGTGCAGTTTTGACAGGAATTGTGCTGACATGTCATACAGCGGCAGCCTATGGCGCTGTACAGGATTATCAGGCAGTAACAGCGGACAAAAAGGATAATAAGGTTTTTCAGGAATTTGAGACCGATGATGGCGCTGGTAATGCTGTCAGAGTTGCAGCAGTCCAGGATATGTTGTATGTAACGGCTAAAAGCGCAGGAATCTATGCAAAACCAGGAGATACCAGTGAAAAGCTTACAGATCTTACATTAGGAGATACACTGACGAGAAGTGCCGTTTGCGATAATGGATGGAGTAAGGTGTCATGTGAAGCGGACGGAGAGAATATTATTGGGTATATTCAGAATCAGATGATCAGTGATACAGATCAGATCCAGCCGGCTGATGCAGAAGTTGAAGTTAAGAGCGATGTGACAGTGCTTGATTATCCCAGTAAAAAAGACGGTGAAGAAATTGGAGAAGTACTGGAACTTGATGAAGTGAAACAGACCGGTACAGTTAACCAAGTTTGGAGCCGTATTACATATCAGGATGCAGATGGGACTGAGACAGAGGGGTATATTCCGACAAGTTGTCTGAAGTTTTCAGACACAACGGAAGATGAATCTGATACGGTCGACGAAAATGAAAATGCAGGAACGCTTCATGAAGGAAGCGGCAAAGGTGTGTTTGCTGATGCTCTGGAGGATGTAGAACCGGGGATTTCGGAGCAGAATGGCGTGCAGATAGGTACACCGGTTGCAGTGTCTTCCGATGCAAATCTGCAGGATCTGGGAGTGTTCAAGATCACACATTACTGTCCTTGCAGTATTTGCTGCGGCCCATATGCTAATGGCATTACGTCTACCGGAGTCACAGCGGTGACAAATCATACGATTGCTGTAGATCCATCGGTAATTCCATATGGAAGCAAGGTTGTGATCAACGGACAGATTTATGTGGCAGAGGATTGCGGAGGTGCGATTAAGAAGAATCGTATTGATATATATGTTGCCACTCATGCAGAGGGAGAGGCAAAAGGTACTTATGATACTGAGGTATACCTGCTAAAATAAAATACACCCACAGCAAGAATGCCGAGGCATTCTTGGATACATTAAAAAGGCAGAACTCCGATTATAACTTTCGGGTATCTGCCTTTAAAGTTTAAAATTCTGAAAAAATAATAATACCGTTAAAATTATCTTGCCATGGTATAGATTTTTTCCATATCTTTCATATTCAACTGTTTGAAAACACCAATAGTACGTGTATCTTCAAAACTGCATTTGAAGGCCAGTTCATGGATCTGTTCGTCCGTCAGATCAAGTCCCAGTTCATGAAGACTGGTAGGCATATGAATCGAGCGGAAAAAGTCTTCCATTGCATTGATGCCGGCAAGTGCGGTGCTCTCATAATCAGCAAAGCATGGAATGTCAAAAATATTAGTGGCAAACTGAGCAAAACGTTCAGGATTAGCGTCGTATACGTAACGTGCCCAACTTCCCCAGATGGCTGCAAGTCCGGCACCGTGTGTAACATCGTAAAGTCCGCCCAGTTCGTGCTCAAGCTGATGACAGGCCCAGTCACCGCCACCGGTTCCGCAGCCAGTCAGATCGTTGTGAGAAAGGCTGCCGGCCCACATGATCTCAGCCCGCGCATTATAATTGCCTGGCTCATTTAACAGAATGCGTGCATTATAGATAACAGTCTGCATCAGAGATTCGCTGATACTGTCTGTAATTTCCATTGTTTCAATGTTGACAAAATAGCGCTCCATGGTGTGAAGAAGGATATCAACACAACCACTTTCTGTCTGATATTCCGGAAGGGTATAGGTGAGTCTTGGATTCATGAGGGTAAATTTAGGACGGCACAGATCGCTTCGTGTGCTGCCACGTTTCAGCCAACCATCTTCGTTTGTAATAACACAGGAACCGCTCATTTCACTGCCGGATGCAGCAATGGTCGGAATCGCACCGATCGGGAGACAGGCAGTTGGTACTTCTGTTTTCAGAAAGAAATTCCAGACATCCGTCCAGGGATTGGCAACACCGTAACCAATTGCTTTGGCTGAATCGATAACGCTTCCGCCTCCGACTGCCAGAATAAAATCGACCTGTTCTTTCTGACAGAGGGAAATTCCCTCACGAACCTTGGAAAGATGTGGATTTGGGACAACACCGCCTAAAGTGACAAAGTCAATTCCGGCATCTGTGAGACTTTTGCAGATATCATTGATCAGACCGGATTTTACAGCGCTTTCGCTTCCGTAATGTATGAGGGCTTTACGACATCCATATTCTTTTAAGATTTCGCCCGCTTTGAAATGGGTATCCTTTCCAAAAAACACCTTTGTAGGTGAATAATATTCAAAATTTCTCATGTTAATTAAACTCCTTGGTTATGGTTCTGAATAATTAAATCTTTTTCTATTTAATATAACGTAATACATTAAAAATATAGCATAATTGTAACAAAAATTACAGAAAAAACAGTAAAAAATTTAAGAAAAAGATAAAAAATATGTCAGAGAAGCCATATCAGGCAAAGACTCTTGAGAAAACAACGACAGTCAAGTATAATAGAGACATGAGTTGCACAGAATAGATTAATAAGAAATTCGGGTGATAAAATGGAAAAAGTGATCATTATCGGTGCAGGTCCCGCCGGGATTTCTGCAGCATTATATACTGCAAGGAGTAATCTGAAACCATTGGTGATCAATAATGGGATCGGAGCACTGGCTAAAGCAGATAAGATTGAGAATTATTATGGACTGGAACAGCCGATTTCCGGAAGCGAGCTTTATAAAAGAGGCATTGAACAGGCAAAGGCACTGGGAGTTCGTATAATTGATGCACAGGTACTTGGAATCACAGGATTTGATACATTTACAGTTCAGACAACGTCAGGGGATTTTGATGCAGTTAGTGTGATTCTGGCAACAGGAGGCAAGCGGACAACACCGAGAATTCCGGGAATACGTGAGTTTGAGGGAAGAGGAGTCAGTTATTGTGCAGTCTGCGATGCTTTCTTTTACAGAAACCGTGAAGTGGCAGTGATCGGAAACAGTGATTTCGCGCTTCATGAGGCAGAGGAGCTGCGTAATGTAACTCCATCTGTGACAATTTATACAAATGGCAAAGAGCCTGAGTTTTCCAGAGAGCATTCCATTGCAGTGAATACGATGAAAATTCAGTCTGTTGAAGGCCAGGATACGGTTTCAGGACTTCGCATGGAAAGCGATGTTGCCGCAACAGGAAAAGAAACCGGGAAGGATTCTTTTTATCAGGCAGATGGAGTGTTTGTAGCACTTGGAACTGCAGGAAGTGCAGAAATTGCACGGCAGATGGGAGCCGAACTGACCGATAAAGGCAATATCAAGGTCAATGCAGAAATGGAAACAACGATTCCAGGACTTTTTGCAGCAGGGGATTGTACAGGAGGATTGCTTCAGGTTTCAAAAGCGGTATACGAGGGAAGCATGGCTGGAATCAGTGCAGGAAAATATGTACGTCGTTCATGAGAATAAGCAGAAAAGGAGATTATTATGGTAAAGACAATCACATCACAGAACTTTGAAGAAGTATTAAAATCAGAGAAACCGATTTTACTCGATTTCTGGGCAACATGGTGCGGACCATGCATGCGTCAGGGACCAATTGTGGAAGCGCTGGCAGAGGAAGGATATAACGTTGGAAAAATTGATGTTGATCAGGAAATGGGACTTGCACAGCAGTTCAGAGTTATGAATATACCTACACTTCTGATTTTTAAAGGTGGACAGGAGATTCATCGTCTTGTAGGACTGACATCCAAAGAAGATTTAAAGAAACTTCTGGATGAATAATATACGGAAAGGTTTGCTACATTCATGAAAGTCTTACTTGCAGCATGCAACGCAAAATATATTCATTCAAATCTGGCAGTATATGATCTCAAAGCATATTCTTCAGATTATGATGAGCAGGTTCTCCTTCGAGAATATACGATCAATCAGCCCAGGGACGAGATACTCAGGGATATTTATCGCAGTGGAGCAGACGTTGTCTGCTTTTCCTGTTATATCTGGAATATTTCTTTTGTAAAAGAACTTGTCCGGGATCTGGCCAAAATACTTCCTAAGGTAGAGTTCTGGGCTGGCGGGCCGGAAATTTCTTATGATGCAGAAAAATTTCTGGCAGAAATGCCTGAGATAACCGGAGTTATGGTAGGAGAGGGTGAAAAAACATTTCATGATCTTCTGGAATTTTACATAGATGGCCAGGGAAGTTTTGAGAAAATTCCGGGAATT
The DNA here is from genome assembly GCF_934372025.1 of uncultured Blautia sp. GTDB lineage: Bacteria > Bacillota > Clostridia > Lachnospirales > Lachnospiraceae > Blautia_A. The sequence goes on along the minus strand of NZ_CAKROJ010000054.1, from coordinate 9,035 downwards.
GCCTATCGAAATGAGAACGGCATTCATCATAATGGATGGCGCGAATTGATGGATTTGAGTCAGATTCCCTTTGTTTATGAGAATCTGGAGGATTTTGAGAACAGAATCATTTATTATGAGAGCAGCAGAGGATGCCCTTTTTCCTGCAGTTACTGCCTGTCATCCATAGATAAAAAATTACGTTTTCGTGATCTGGAACTGGTTAAAAAAGAATTACAGTTCTTTTTGGATCACAGGGTTCCGCAGGTAAAGTTTGTTGACAGGACATTTAACTGTAAACATGAACATGCCATGACAATCTGGAAATATATTCAGGAACATGATAATGGTGTGACAAATTTTCACTTTGAAATTTCAGCAGATCTTCTTCGTGATGAAGAAATGAATCTGATGTCGCATATGCGACCGGGGTTGATTCAGCTGGAAATTGGTGTACAGTCTACAAATCCTGAGACAATTCTTGCAATTCACCGTCATATGGATTTGAATAAGCTTGAAAAATGTGTGGAACAGGTGCGCAGTTTCCGTAATATTCATCAGCATCTGGATCTGATCGCCGGTCTTCCGTACGAGGATTATGATACATTTCACCGTTCCTTCAATGATGTGTACCGCATGAAACCGGATCAGCTTCAGCTGGGATTTCTGAAGGTCCTGAAAGGATCTCTGATGCAGAAGGAAGCAGAAGGATATGGGATTGTTCACAAAGAAAAAGAACCCTATGAGGTGCTTTCAACAAACTGGTTGACCTATGAAGAAGTGCTGAAACTGAAAATGGTGGAAAGTATGGTTGAAGTGTATTATAATAGTGGCCAGTTTGGTCATACACTGGATTATCTGATTCCATTTTCGGAGGATGCTTTTACTTTTTATGAGAAACTTGGATCCTTTTATGAAGAAAAGGGTTACAGTGAAATCTCACATTCCAGAATGCGTCGTTATGAAATACTGCTGGAATTTCTGAAGGAGAAAACAGAAGTGCCGGTAAATATGGCAGCTCAGAGAATGGTATATGATCTTTATCTGAGAGAAAAGCTGAAAAAGAGACCGACATTTGCACCAGATCAGAAAATTTATGAGACTGCTGTCTGGAGTTACAGAAAGAATAATCAGGTTTCCAGAACTGCACATATTGAAGTGTTTGAGGACGGTACTTCTATTTTATTCGATTATGAAAAAAGAGATCCGCTGTCAAATAACGCGTATACAGAGGAAATTCAATTATAAATAATAGAGGTGACAGATACAATGGGAATATTTGATCCAAAAAAGAGAAAAATCATTACAGCGATAATTGCTGTAATCCTGGTACTTGCAATGGTTGTCCCGAGTGTTCTTTCGATTCTGCTGTAGTGAAGGCTGAACGCACACGACAGAGAAACATTGGAGGAAAAATATGAAATTAGGACAGCACGCATTAGAAGCGCTGCAGGCAGAGATTACGGGAAAGCTCAGCCCGGGAGATGACCTGGTAGTAGCTGGAGAAACCGGCATATCAGGCACATTGAAATTGATTGAATGCAGGAAAGAAATACTTCGAAGATATTTTTCAGAAAATTTTCTTTATATGAGTACCGTGGAACTGCAAAAATGCATGATTTGCAGAGACGACATTGTCTGGAAAGATAACAGGATTTCTGCATTATATTTTACTGAAGAAGGTGGATTTTTAAGCGGATTGTGGAAAATAGCAGAGGCATCCGGTGTCGGACTGGATGTAGACCTTCGGAGAATTCCAATTCGACAGGAGACGATAGAAATTTGTGAACGTGCAGATGCAGACCCGTATAAACTGGAAGCGGCAGGCTCGGTACTGATCGGTACTCCACAGGGAGATGCTCTGGTGAGAGAACTCGAACAAAAAGGAATTCATGCTGCTGTGATCGGACATGCAGACAGTGGAAATGATCGTCTGCTTCACAGTGGAGAGATTACCAGATATCTGGAACGTCCGAGACATAAATAATCTGGAAAGGACTGTAAAATGGCAAAACTTAATATTGTATTGCTGGAACCTGAAATTCCGGCAAATACAGGAAATATTGGAAGAACATGTGTGGCAACAGATACGAAGCTTCATCTGATCGAACCACTGGGATTCAGCCTCAGTGAAAAAGCATTGAAAAGAGCCGGCATGGATTACTGGAAGGATCTGGATGTAACCACATATCTGGATTATGAGGATTTTGTGGAAAAAAATCCAAATGCCAAAATCTATTATGCGACAACAAAAGCATTAAAGACATATGTGGATGTACAGTATGAAGAAGACTGTTATATCATGTTCGGAAAAGAAAGCGCCGGTATTCCGGAAGAAATTCTGATGGAACACAAAGACAGCTGTATTCGCATTCCTATGATCAATGAAATTCGTTCTCTGAATCTCAGCAATTCTGTAGCAATCGTTCTTTATGAAGCATTGCGGCAGAATCATTTTGATCATATGCAGCTTCAAGGACAGCTTCATAATCATACATGGGAATAAATATGTGATATAAAAAAGGCAAAGCAGAGGGATTTCTCTACTTTGCCTTTTCAAGTGTAAAAATGAATTTTGTACCGATACCTTCTGTACTGATCACATTAATATTCTGCCCATGTGCGTTGATAATCTCTTTGACGATAGCGAGACCAAGACCGGTACCTTTCTGATCTTTGCCCCTGGAACGGTCAATCTTGTAGAAACGTTCCCAGATTTTCTGAATACTTGCTTTGGGAATTCCAATACCGTGGTCCTCGACAGAAACAAATATCTTCCCGTTTTTTTCGGTTGATTCGATCGTAATCGTAGAGTTATCATAACTGAATTTAATTGCATTACTAAGAAGATTATATAATACCTGCTGAATTTGTTCCATATCTGCAAGAGCCATTAATTCCTTGCCGGAGAGAATCAGTTCCAGAAGAATATTCCGGCTTGTACAGGAGCCTTCAAAAGAAGCAGCAGTAGCTTTGATAACATTATTGATATCAAAAGGCTGAATATTGAGCATACGCTTCTGGATATCCAGTTCATTCAGCGTCAGAAGACCGCGGGTAAGCTTTTCCAGCCGTTCTGATTCATAAGAGATAATCTTAAGGTATTTTTCCTGTAATTCTACGGGAATAGTTCCGTCAATCATTGCTTCGACATAACCCTTGATCGAAGTGAGGGGAGAGCGAAAGTCATGAGAAATATTGGAAATAAACTGCCGCTGATATTCCCCGGTCCGATTTAGTTTATCAGCCATGTAATTCAGATTTTTTGCAAGATATCCCAGCTCATCATCTGAGTCGAATGGAATTCTGTAAGAAAGATTTCCATTTGCAAATTCGGAAGCTCCTTTTGTGATTTCCTGAAATGGTTTGCGCATATAATAGAGATACCACAGAAAAAGTACTGCTATCATCAGGTAAGTAAGCAGAAATAAAAGCTGAATGATCCAGAGAAGATTGCTGCGGCTCTGATAGAGATCGCTCATCAGATAATGAACCGCAACATAACCGCGAGTTGTCATATCTTCTGTGATCGGAGCAATGGTACTGAGGCGCTGTTCATGAAAATAACCATTGAAATCACCAATCTGGTAATAATTACTTCCCCAGGAAGCGAGATCAAATCCCTCCAGATCAATGGGATTTTCCGGTGAAATATCTTTGTATGTGCTGAGAATGACCTGGCCATTGCGGTTGATCAGCCAGATAATTGTCTCAGGATAATTGGCGGCAAGTGACAGACTATTTCTTATGGACTCCATGTTGTCAGAAGTTATGTTGTGGTTCACCAGATCACTCTTTGCAATTCGATGTGCTGTCTGGTAGATCTCGGAACTGATGGACTTTTCCAGTTGATTTTCAAGAAGATGGGAACCAACGAAAGTAACCGTAAGAAAACCGATCATGCCGATAAGAATATATATTGTAAAAAATACTGTCATCAGCCGTTTTTTCATTTGTTTTTGACCTCGAATTTATATCCGATTCCCCAGACAGTGGAAAGACTCCATTGTGGGTGATCCTTGATCTTTTCACGGAGACGTTTGATGTGAACGTCTACCGTTCGTGTATCGCCGATATATTCATATCCCCAGATGTGGTCAAGAAGCTGTTCTCTGGTAAAAACCTGGTTAGGAGATGCTGCCAGAAAATAAAGCAATTCCAGTTCTTTGGGCGGCATGTCAATCTGTCTGCCCATATAAGTGACAGCATAGTTGGTCAGATTGATCGTCAGATCCGGATAACTCACGCATTTTTCATCCGGATTTCCGGCAGGCTGGCGGACTTTGAAACGACGCAGCACAGCACGTACACGTGCAACCAGTTCCTTTGTATCGAAAGGTTTGATGATATAATCATCTGCACCAAGCTCCAGTCCAAGTACTTTATCGAATGTCTCTCCCTTTGCAGAGAGCATGATGATGGGGACATCGGATGTATGACGGATTTCTCGACAGACCTGATAGCCATCAATTCCCGGCAGCATCAGATCAAGAAGAATCAGGTCAGGCTGAAATGAACGGAAATCTTTGAGGGCCTGCTCCCCATCGTTAACAATTCTGGTTTCAAAACACTCTTTTGTAAGATATAAAGAAATCAGTTCAGCAATATTGTTGTCATCATCTACGATTAAGATTTTCTGTTTTGTTACCATAATATTCGCCTTTCTCTTATTTTTTGAATTCCACGATCGTTACACCGGCATCGCCTTCACCGAATTCTCCAAGACGGTAAGAGGCAACATGCTTCTGGCGCTTCAGATAGTTATGCACACCTTTGCGGAGAGCTCCTGTACCTTTTCCATGAACAATTCTGACAGTTTTGAGATGTGCAATATAGGCATCATCAAGGTATTTGTCCAGTTCGGCCACAGCTTCATCGACCGTTTTGCCAAGAAGATTGATTTCAGTGGAGACACTGGCAGATTTGGACATCCGAATCTTTCCGGCACCGGTACGGGAAAGTGAAGGGGTGGTGATCACCGGTTCATCTATCAGCTCCAGATCCGAAATGTGAATTTTTGAACGGATAATACCCATCTGTACAAAAAGGTATCCTTTGGGATCCGGACGAGTGCTGATCGTACCTTTGAGATTCATACTGAGTACGCGAACAGTATCTCCCAGTTTGATATCTTTGGCAGTCAGTTCTTTCTTTGGTTTCTTTTTGACTGCCGGCTGTGCCATTTTCTGTTCTGCCTTGTTGAGGCGCTGACGAAGCTGTTGACGTTCGCGTTCTACAGCAGCGGTGTCAACGTATTCGTTATGGAATTTATGAAAAAGCTTCATGGTCTGATCTGCATAATCCTTGGCATCCTGCAGAACTTTATGGGCTTCTTCATTTGCCTGACGGATAATGCGTTCTTTCTGTACGTCCAGTTTTTCCTGTTTGCTTTCCAATTGCTTTTTGAGAGTTTCAATTTCCAGCTTGTACTGTGCAATTTCTGTTCGTTCGTTTTCGATAGTGATACGGCTTTCTTCCAGGGAGGTAAGAACATCTTCAAAAGATTCATCTTTTTCGTTGAGCTGTTCACGCGCTTTTTCGATAATGGTTTCAGGAATGCCCAGTTTGGAAGAAATTGCAAATGCATTACTTTTTCCTGGAATACCGATCAGAAGACGATATGTGGGGCTTAAAGTTTCTACATCGAATTCGCAGCAGGCATTTTCTATACCAGGTGTTGAAAGTGCAAATACCTTTAGTTCACTGTAATGTGTAGTGGCCATTGCACGGATTCCTCTGTCGTGCAGATAAGAGAGTATAGAAATAGCCAGAGCGGCTCCTTCTGTCGGGTCAGTTCCGGAACAAAGTTCGTCAAACAGAACCAGAGAGTGCCTGTCTGCTTTGTCAAGGAATGAAACAATATTAGTCATATGTGAAGAAAAAGTACTTAAAGACTGTTCAATACTCTGTTCATCTCCGATGTCTGCGTAAACTTCATGAAAAAGGGCAAGTTCGCTTCGATCAAGCGTCGGGATATGCAGACCGGACTGTCCCATCAGGGTCAGAAGACCGACTGTTTTGAGAGAAACCGTTTTACCACCGGTATTAGGACCGGTAATTACAAGAAGTTCAAATTCATCTCCGAGACGGATATCAATCGGAACAACTTTCTTCTTGTTGATCAGAGGGTGACGGGCTTTTTTGAGGTTGATTCGCCCTTCATCATTAAAAAGTGGCTCACTTGCGTTCATATCCATGGCAAGAGCAGCTCTTGCAAAAATAAAATCAAGCTGCACCATCAGTTCGAGGTTAAGAGAAATGGCCTCCTGTTCAACAGCAATCTGCTGACTGAGATCAGCAAGAATCACTTCGATTTCTTTTTGTTCCTGTAATTCCAGCTCACGCATATCGTTGTTCAGCTTAACAACAGACATTGGTTCGATAAACAGCGTAGAACCGGTAGAGGACTGGTCGTGGATCATACCAGGTACCTGTCCCTTGTATTCTGCCTTGACTGGAATGCAGTATCTGCCATTTCGCATAGTAATGACAGAATCCTGCAGATAGGTTCGTGCGCCACCATTAACCAGACCTGCAAGCTGGGTATGGATACGGTCATTGGTGATTTTCATGTTTCTTCGAATCTGACGAAGAGCAGGACTTGCATCGTCACTGATTTCATCTTCAGACAAAATGCATCTGCGGATTTCAGAGGAAAGTGGTGTCAGTGGAGAAAGCCCACGGAACATACTGTCCAGTGAGTCGTCAGGAAGATCATTACGTTCTTTTCGAGAATAGGCTCTGACTTTGGAGGTATTTTCCAGAAGTCCACAGACTGCGAGGATTTCCTGTATTCCAAGAGAACTGCCGATTTCCAGACGTTTCATAGAACCACGAATGTCTTTGACATTTCCGAAAGAGACTGTTCCCTTCTGAAAAAGTCTGGCAAGAGCATCTTTTGTCTGTATCTGCATCAGACGGATTGTTTCCAGGTCTGTCGATGGCTCCAAGTTTTTACAGAGCTGTTTTCCCATATAAGAAGAAGCCTTTTCTGTAAGTCTTTCTATTATTTTAGGATATTCCAATGCATTTAATGCTTTTTGATTCATAATAACTCCTTATTGCTGAAATTGGCTTAATATGCCAGTTTTTATTCTACATGATTTCAGAAGGAATGAAAAGAAAAAAGTGAAAATTTGTTCATAGAATTTTCATAAAATTTTGCTAAAATATAATTCAATTTATCAATTTGAAATACAAAGGAGAATTCTTATGGTTAAACGAAATGACAGGCAGCCATCTTCAGAGAATTACCCTTTTATAAAAGAAACAATTAAAGAGCGGCCAATCGATAAAAAAAATTTGCTTCACAAAATTCTTACGGCAGCTATCTGTGGGGTGATTTTTGGCAGTAGTGCAGCAGGAACAGCAGCATTGATTCTTCCAGGAATCGTGCAGTCGATAGGAGGTACATCAAAGCAGCGGGAAGATGTGACTCTGATATCGAACGAAACAGAGTCTTCAAAAGAAAATATAATTCAGAATCAGAATGATACTGATACGAAAAAAGCACAGAAAAAAACTGACACTGCTCAGGATGAAACATATACAGATACCTGGGCAGAGCAGGTACGTAAAGCTGCAGAAACACCAAGAAAAGCGCTTGTAAGGATTGCAGCACTGGGAAAGGATTCAGATCTTCTGGATGATTCATTTCTAAAATACGGAGAGGAAAAAGGCTTTGTTTTCCTTAAAAGCTCAGATGCCTTTTATATAATGACCTGTTCTGCGGATATGAGTGATGCCGGAGATTTTCAGGTGACATTTTCCAATGGAGATACGGCAAATGCGCAGCTTTGTAAAAAAGACAGCCGTACAGACTTTTATGTGTTCTGTGTTCCATTTACAGAAGTAAGGGAGTCAACACAAAAAGATATTCCTGAAGCAGAGATTGTTTCCGCTGATGAAGTGGAACAGATGAGCTCTGTTATAGCTATTGGAAGTCCTACGGGAGATTATGATTCGCTGGTCAGTGGAAGGGTTACTTCCATTGATGGAAATATGAAGATTGCAGATGAAGAATATTCTATATTTACAACGGATATGGTTGGAAGTGCTGACGGGGGCGGCCTCCTTCTGAATATGTCAGGGAAAGTTGTTGGAATCATATGCTCACAGGAGAATGAAGGGAACAGTGTGATCCGTGCAGTTGAAGCGGCACAGCTTCGTCCTTTGCTGGAAGATATGGCCAACAGCGAAGAAATCTGCTATATTGGAATACAGGGAGTGACAATTTCAGAAATACAATCGGAAAATCTGGATATCCCAAGGGGCGTATATGTCGATTCAGTGGAAGAATATTCCCCGGCTATGTCTGCAGGAGTGCAGAATGCGGATATTATTCACACATTAAATGGTGAAGAAATCTGTACTATGTCTGAATATTCTGATATACTTCAGAAGCTTACCAAAGGTTCGAAAGTCAAACTTGAAGTATATCGTAAAAATCCTTATGATACATATGTGAATGTGGAATTGACGGTAACAATCAAAGAAAAATAGAGAAAGAAAAGAGAAAATGCTATGCGTTATATTAACGAATTACATGAGGGTGACCGCATCAGCGGAATATACCTCTGCAAACAGAAGCAGTCAGCAATGACAAAGAATGGTAAACCGTATGAAAATCTGATCCTGCAGGATAAAACAGGTGTACTGGATGGGAAGATCTGGGATCCGAATTCTCTTGGTATTGATGATTTTGATGCGTTGGATTATATCGATATTGTTGGAGATGTGACCACCTTTGCCGGTGCTATGCAGGTGAATATCAAGAGAGTGCGAAAGGCGCAGGAGGGAGAATACGATCCTTCAGATTATCTTCCTGTCAGTGAAAACAGCACAGATGATATGTATGGACAGATTCTTGCAATGATCAAAAGCGTTAAGAATGAATATCTGTCAGTACTTTTAAATAAGCTTTTTGTAGAGGATAAAGAGTTTTTGAAGTCCTTTCAGGAACACTCCGCAGCGAAAACAGTGCATCATGGTTTTATCGGCGGATTGATGGAGCATACATTGAGTGTTACCAAGCTTTGTGATTACATGGCAGCAGC
>NZ_CAKROJ010000053.1 GCF_934372025.1 uncultured Blautia sp. | reverse complement strand
CCAATCTGTACAGCATAGCTTCCGATACCGGATTTCATGCAATAGTCCATTCCTCTGAACTTACCAACGGTAGCACCGGTACCGACTCCGAAGTTTCCATCCTGATAATTGTTTGCGTAAGCACCTTTACATGCTTCATATCCCATTTCTTTGTCCGGGCGTACATGAGCATCTGCAACGGTCAGATCAAAAATATCTGACTGGCATACAAGAGGAACTCTGGTTACACCGACATCAAAGCCGATTCCTTTTTCTTCAAGAAACTGCATGACACCACCTGCGGCGTCCAGTCCGAAGGCACTTCCGCCGCCGAGAAGAACCGCATGGATGGACTGTGCAGCTGCCAGAGGTTTTAACAATTCGCTTTCACGGGAAGCCGGGCCACCGCCGCGGACATCCAGTCCGGCACACATGCCGGTTTCACTCAAAATAACGGTGCATCCTGTTCCGCCCGTTAAATTCTGGGCATTACCAATCCGAATCCCTTCAATATCTTTAACAGAAATTATTTTCATTGATTTCGCCTGCTTTCTAATGATTGATTATGATATATCGATCATAACAAACTATAATTTTAATGTCAAACAGGGGAATCCTAAAATTATTTATCACGATACAAATTCTTTGCAATATACAATTGCATCCTGTTTCTTATACAGTTATAATAAGTTTCAGGACTTCTGAAAAGGAAGATTAATGGGGGAAATTGGAGAGAGAAAATTATGGATTATCAGCAGATTATTACCTTTGTTATGGAAATGATCGGAACGATTGCATTTGCCGCATCAGGAGCAATGGTCGCGGTAGACCGGGCAATGGATATTTTTGGGGTGATCGTACTTGGTGTGACAACTGCGGTTGGCGGAGGGGCAGTTCGAGATGTGATTCTGGGAATCGTTCCGCCGGCAATGTTCCAGAGACCGATCTATACCATTGTAGCAACACTTACTGCCTGTATCGTATTCCTGATACTGTATCTGAAAAAAGAACTCCTGCAGGGTCATAACCGGGAAACTTACGATAAGATCATGCTTGTCATGGACTCGATCGGACTTGGGATTTTTACAGTTGTAGGCGTTAATACAGGAATTTCACATGGATACACGGAGTACATGTTTTTGCTGGTGTTTCTTGGAACGATCACCGGTGTCGGTGGAGGATTGCTGAGAGATATCATGGCAGGTGTACCGCCATATATTCTGGTAAAACATATTTATGCCTGCGCATCTATTACCGGTGCGATCGTATGTGTGATTCTGTACCGTCATTTCGGAGCAGTAGTGTCCATGGTCGGTGCGTCAGCAGTAGTTATACTGATAAGATATCTTGCTGCACATTACAGATGGAATCTTCCGAAGCTTACCAGAGAAGAGTAAAGAAAATATAAGATCATAATACAGAAAAACAGCCCTTCCGTAATCAGAAGAGCTGTTTTTCGTTTTAAAAAGAGGAAATCAATATATTTTTTACCGGGAGATTATTCGAGAGGCTGTGTATCCTGAAGTGCCTCGAATCCTTCTTCACCGGTACGGATCTTAACAACATTTTCGATATCATATACGAATACTTTGCCGTCACCATACTGGCCGGTATGAAGAACTTTTTTAGCAGTGTCGATAACTGTTTTGACTGGTACCAGACTGACAACGATTTCAATCTTAATCTTCGGCAGCAGGTTCATATCCATTTCAACACCACGGTAGTAGGAGCGGGCACCCTTCTGTACACCACATCCCATAACGTTTGTGATCGTGATACCAGTAACACCGACTTCATTCATAGCATGCATGAATTCTTCCAGTTTACTCTGACGGGTGATGATGACAACCTTGGTCAGCTTATGAACACCCTCTCTTGGAAGCTCTGGAATTGTAGCAACCTCAGCAGGTGCAACATTTGCGGAAGTATTTGCAGAAACAGTTTTCTTAGCAACACCCATAGGTGCCGGAACTGTCATTGTATCATGTACAACAAATCCGTCATAAGCACTTGTAAGTCCATGCTCTTTGGAATCAAGACCTTCGATTTCTTCTTCAGCAGTTACACGAAGACCAACAGTATGTTTGATTGCCTGGAAAATAATTGTCATAGTGACAGCAACCCATGCGATTGTGATGATCATACCGATAAACTGAACACCGAATCCGTGGAATCCACCACCTACGAGAAGACCTTTCCAGTCTGTGCCGCTTCCATCTGAGAAAAGACCAACAGCGAGAGTACCGAAAGCACCATTTAAACCATGTACACCAACAGCACCAACCGGGTCATCAACTTTGAGTACTTTGTCAATAAATTCAATACCAAATACAACAACGAAACCAGAGATGATACCAATGATAGCAGCAGATGTAGGTGTTACTGTATCACATCCTGCTGTGATAGCTACAAGACCTGCAAGAGATCCGTTCAGTGACATGGAAACATCAGGTTTTTTGTATCTTACCCATGTGATGAGAAGAACAGTAACAGTTGCAACTGCGGCTGCAAGGTTGGTAGTTACAAAAATCTTACCTGCTGATACGATTGCATCACCTTCCATGCTTACAGTAGATGCACCGTTAAATCCGAACCAGCAGAACCAGAGGATGAATACACCTAAAGCACCGATGGTAAGGTTGTGTCCAGGAATAGCTTTGGATTTTCCGCTCTTGGAATATTTTCCAATACGAGGTCCAAGGATGATGGCACCGATAAATGCTGCAACACCACCAACCATATGTACAGCACAGGAACCTGCAAAATCATGGAATCCCATCTGGCTGATAAAACCGCCGCCCCAGATCCAGTGACCGGATACCGGGTAAACGATCAGGCTGATCAGGAAACTGTAGATACAGTAGGAAGAAAATTTAGTACGTTCTGCCATTGCTCCGGATACGATTGTAGCGGAAGTTGCACAGAATACTGTCTGGAAGATCAGGAATGCCCAGAACGGAACTCCGTCAGGAAGCATTGCGGAACCATAGTTTGCTTCTGTGGCGATACCACCGATTTTTCCAAAGAATCCGTTTCCGGCTCCAAACATGATACCGAATCCGACGATCCAGAAGGTAGGAGTACCAATACAGAAGTCCATAAGGTTTTTCATAATAATGTTACCGGCATTTTTGGCTCTGGTGAAGCCTGTTTCTACCATTGCGAAACCTGCCTGCATAAAGAAGACAAGTGCGGCACCGAAAAGTACCCATATTGTGTTTACTGATGAATAGTCCATAAAGTTACCTCTCTTTCCCTTAAAAGTTTACAGATTAATAAGTTACCTGAAATTGAAAAGACGCGAGAATGATAATGAAATCATTCTTCGCGCCTTTACGAATCCAATATATGTAAAACAGGGGATGTCGTATCGTGTGATTAATGGATGAGGAAATCGATAATGTATTATGAAGTAGTTCGTGTTCATAATGACATCCCCTGGTTTTACCGGTATGAAATTGTAATAATGTTCTCAGATTATTCTCAGTCAGAGATGGAGAATAACAGTTTTCCATATGTCGGATATGGAAGAATGGAGTCTGGGATGAGTGTTTCAGCTGCATCGGCAGATTCACGAACTTTTTCCATATCAGTGAGAACAACACTCTGATACAGTTTTGCACTCTTAAGAAGATCCTTGCCGACTTCATATTCTGCCATTGCAGTATCTTCTTTTAAGGTCTCAAGATCTTTTGTCATCTTTTCTGAGAGCTCTGTCAGTTTTGTAAGAAGAGAAGCCTCTGCAGATACGGAAATATCCGGAACAACAGATTTCTTGAGAGCTGCAGTCTGAGCGACTTTTTCCATGTATGTAGTGATACTTGGAAGAAGATCTTTCTGAACGATCTCAACCAGAGTATTTGCCTCGATATGAAGTGTCTTTACATAGTTTTCCAGTTTGATCTCATAACGGGAATGAAGTTCTGCATCTGTAAAGATGTGATGGCTGGTAAGAAGCTTTTCATTCTTTTCATCAACGAAATGTGGAAGTGCATCCGGTGTGGATACCAGATTGTAAAGACCACGTTTTTCTGCTTCAGCAAGCCATTCGTCTGTATAACCATTACCATTGAAGATAACACGTTTGTGATCAATGATAGTCTTTTTCAGTAAGTTATGTACTGCAGATTCCATTTCTTCAGCAGGAACATCTTTCAGTTCAGCATAGAACTGACGCAGGGATTCTGCTACAGCTGTGTTGAGAATGATGTTCGGGTTAGCAACAGAAGAAGAGGAACCGAGCATACGGAATTCAAATTTGTTTCCTGTAAATGCAAATGGTGAAGTACGGTTTCTGTCGGTGTTGTCTTTTACGAAGTGAGGAAGTACTTTTGCACCGATATCCATCTGAACAGCACCATGTCCTGCAAAGAATTTATCATTTTCAATTGCTTCGAGAACTTCTGTCAGCTCATCGCCAAGGAAGATAGATACAACTGCCGGCGGAGCTTCGTTTGCACCGAGACGGTGGTCGTTTCCTGCACTTGCAACAGAGATACGAAGAAGATCTGCGTAATCATCAACTGCTTTGATAACTGCTACAAGGAAAATAAGGAACTGAGTATTTTCAGCAGGTGTTTTTCCAGGATCAAGAAGGTTTACACCAGTGTCTGTACTCATGGACCAGTTGTTGTGTTTACCACTTCCGTTGATGCCTTCAAATGGTTTTTCGTGAAGCAGGCATACCATGTTGTGTTTTGCTGCAACCTTTTTCATGATTTCCATTGTCAGCTGGTTGTGGTCAACGGCTACGTTGGTTGTATCAAATACCGGAGCCAGCTCATGCTGTGCAGGAGCAACTTCATTATGTTTTGTTTTAGCCGGAATTCCAAGTTTCCAGAGTTCTTCATCAAGATCATGCATGTAAGCAGATACACGTGGCTTCAGAGTTCCGAAGTAATGGTCTTCCATTTCCTGTCCTTTTGGAGCAGGAGCACCGACCAGTGTACGTCCACAGAAGATCAGGTCTTTTCTCTTATTATAGAGGTCTTTGTCTACCAGGAAATATTCCTGTTCAGGACCTACCGTTGTGTTGATGTGTTTAACATCTGTGTTTCCAAGAAGATGAAGAATTTTAACAGCCTCTTTATTTAAAGTATCCATGGAACGAAGAAGAGGTGTTTTTTTATCAAGTGCTTCACCGCTGTAGGAGCAGAATGCTGTCGGGATATAAAGGGTACGGTCTTTGATAAATGCAGGAGAAGTAGGATCCCATGCTGTATAACCTCTGGCTTCAAATGTTGCACGAAGACCACCGGACGGGAAACTGGATGCATCCGGTTCACCTTTTACAAGTTCTTTACCGGAAAAATCCATGATAACCTGACCATCTACAGTCGGGGAAATGAAGCTGTCATGTTTTTCAGCAGTAAAGTTTGTCATTGGCTGGAACCAGTGAGTGTAATGTGTAGCTCCATGTTCCAGAGCCCATTCTTTCATGGCAACTGCTACAGAGTTGGCAACATCAAGTTCCAGGTGTGTACCATTCTCAATAGTTTTTTTCAGTGCTTTGTACATATCTTTTGGTAACTTTTCGCGCATGATCTTGTCGTTAAATACAAGACTGCCGTAAAGTTCAGGAATGTTTTTTGCCATAATAAAAAATCTCCTTTCAATTCCATTAATCTTAAATATCTTCTTAGCGATAAACAAAAAAAGCGCCTTGGAATCTAATCCAAAGCGCCGTTGCTTATGTGATGTAGTATACACAAAAAAATCAGGATGTCAATGATTTTTTGAAAAAAAATTCCAAACTTTTTGTTTGGACGGATGAATTAATTTGTATGTGTTTTCACAGAGACAAGACTTGACAAAAGTCAATCTTCCATTATAATTTCGTTGTAGATTTACAGATGATCACAGATGATGGGAGGAAAGTCTGATGGCAGAAATTAAGGAAGCCTGTGGTGTATTTGGTATTTATGATCTGGATGGTGGAAACGTTGTTCCATCTATTTATTACGGCCTTACATCACTTCAGCATCGTGGACAGGAGTCTTGCGGACTTGCAGTTTCCAAAACAGATGGAGAGCGCGGCAATGTTCAGTTTCATAAAGATCTGGGACTGGTAAGTGAAGTTTTACGGGAAGATACCATACGAAATATGAGCGGAGATCTTGGAATCGGACATGTACGCTATTCGACGACAGGTGCAAATGTTGCGGAGAATGCACAGCCGCTGGTATTGTCCTATATTAAGGGAAGACTTGCACTTGCGCATAATGGTAATCTGATCAATACACCTGAGTTAAAATGGGAGCTGATCCAGAACGGGGCGATTTTCCATACAACTACAGATTCAGAGGTTATTGCATTCCATGTGGCAAGAGAAAGAGTACATTCCAAAACAGTACAGGAGGCTGTCCTCAAAACTGCCCGTAAATTAAAAGGTGCTTATGCACTTGTAGTCATGAGTCCGAGAAAACTCATCGGCGTACGTGATCCGCTTGGATTAAAGCCATTGTGTCTTGGTAAACGTGATAATGCATATGTACTCGCATCAGAAAGCTGTGCACTTACTTCTGTTGGAGCAGAATTTATCAGAGACATTGAACCGGGAGAGATGGTTACGATCTCCAAAAACGGTATTGAGTCCAACAAAGAACTGAGTACAGAAAAACATGCCCATTGTGTATTTGAATATATTTATTTTGCAAGACTGGATAGTACGATAGATGGTGTCAAAGTTTATGATGCACGTATTCGTGGCGGCAAATCTCTTGCAAAATCTTATCCGGTCGAGGCAGATCTTGTTACCGGTGTTCCGGAATCCGGTATTCCGGCAGCCAAAGGATATTCAGAAGAATCCGGAATTCCGTTTGGATTTGCTTTCTATAAGAACAGCTATATTGGCAGAACCTTTATCAAACCGACCCAGAAAGAAAGAGAATCCAGTGTTCATCTGAAACTCAGTGTTCTGGAGTCAGCTGTCAAAGGTAAGAGAATTGTCCTGGTAGATGATTCAATTGTACGAGGAACGACGATTGCAAACCTGATCCGCATGCTTAAGAAAGCAGGTGCCCTGGAAGTGCATGTACGTATCTGTTCACCGGCATTTTTACATCCATGTTATTTTGGAACCGATGTGCCGTCCAATGATCAGCTGATCGCAAGCAATCACAGCGTGGAGGAGATCCGCGAGATGATCGGGGCAGATTCTCTGGGTTATATGCAGAGTGAGTATCTTGAGGGAATGGCAGGAAACCTTCCATTATGCAAAGCCTGCTTTGATGGCAACTACCCGATGGATGTCGAGGCAGAACTGAATAAAAAAATTGACTGTGGATGTTGAAATTTATAAAAAATAGATATTTACAAACGAAAAAAAATAAGGTATAGTAGTTTCCATATTTGAAATCTGTATCTGACAAAGGCGTCAGAAGCGATAGAAGGGTCAGTCCCTCTGTCGGCTTCTGGCGCCTTTTTGTTTTAGAAAGCAGACATATAATGGAGGAGGAAATCGGTAATGGCAGTAAAATATGTTTTTGTTACAGGTGGCGTGGTATCTGGTCTTGGTAAGGGAATTACAGCAGCTTCCCTTGGAAGATTACTGAAAGCACGTGGATATCAGGTGACGATGCAGAAGTTTGATCCCTATATTAATATTGATCCGGGTACGATGAATCCGATTCAGCACGGAGAAGTTTTTGTTACAGATGATGGAACAGAGACAGACCTGGATCTGGGACACTATGAGAGATTTATTGATGAGAGTCTTGATAAGAACTCAAATGTAACGACCGGAAAGGTATACTGGTCTGTATTGCAGAAAGAACGTCATGGAGATTTTGGTGGAGGTACGGTACAGGTTATTCCACATATTACAAATGAAATCAAGAGTCGTTTTTATCGTGCAAAATCACAGGACGAAGAAAAAATTGCAATCATTGAAGTCGGTGGAACTGTCGGAGATATTGAAAGTCAGCCGTTCCTCGAATCCATTCGACAGTTTCAGCATGACGTAGGACATGACAATGCGATTCTGATCCATGTAACACTGATCCCGTATCTGAAAGCTTCAGAAGAAATGAAGACAAAACCGACACAGGCAAGTGTAAAGGAACTTCAGGGAATGGGAATTCAGCCGGACGTACTGGTGTGCAGAAGTGAACATCCGCTGACTGAGGAGATCAAAGGAAAAATTGCACTGTTCTGTAATGTTCCGGTCAGTCATGTATTACAGAACCTGGATGTGGAATATCTGTATGAGGCACCTCTGGCAATGGAACGTGAGAAGCTGGCAGATGTCGTACTGGAATCACTGAGACTTGAAAACCGTAAGCCGGATCTTGAGGAATGGAAACAGATGGTCAATGATCTGAGAAATCCGGAAAGTGTCGTAAATATTGCAATGGTAGGAAAATATACACAGCTTCATGATGCCTACTTAAGTGTAGTAGAGGCACTGAAGCATGGAGGAATTTCCTGCAGAGCAAAAGTTGAGATCACCTGGATTGATTCAGAAGAACTGAATGAAAAAAATCTGGATCAGTTACTGTATAAAGCAGATGGAATTCTTGTACCGGGTGGTTTTGGAAACAGAGGAACCGAAGGAATGATCCTTGCAGCACAGTATGCACGTGTTCATAAGATCCCGTTTCTTGGAATCTGCCTTGGTATGCAGATGGCAATCGTAGAGTTTGCCCGCCACGTTCTGGGATATGAAGATGCAAACAGCATTGAGCTGGATCCGTCTACCAAACATCCGGTGATCGCACTGATGCCGGATCAGGAAAGTGTGGAAGATCTTGGTGGAACACTGAGACTGGGAAGCTATCCATGTCTGCTGGCAGACAATTCAAAGGCACTGGAACTGTTTGGAAAGAAAGAAATTCAGGAACGTCACAGACATCGTTATGAGGTCAACAATGCATTCCGAGAGGAACTTTCAGCAAAAGGAATGACGATCGCAGGAACTTCTCCGGATGGACATATTGTAGAAATGATCGAGATCAAAGATCATCCGTTTTATGAAGGAACACAGGGACATCCGGAATTCAAATCCAGACCGAACCATGCACATCCGCTGTTCCGTGGATTTGTCAAAGCAGCAGAGGATTATGCAGAACTGAAACAAAGCAGAAAAGAAACGAATGAGGAATGATTCTATTCCTTTTAATTTAAAGATAGAAAGGAACAATCAATATGCAGGAAGTAATGAGAGAAGATCAGGGACTGTACCGACAAGAATTCGAGCATGATAACTGTGGTATCGGTGCGGTTGTAAATATAAAAGGTAAAAAGACTCATGATACAGTTGCAAATGCACTCAGAATCGTAGAGCATCTGGAACATCGTGCCGGCAAGGATGCAGAAGGAAAAACCGGAGATGGTGTAGGTATCCTCCTGCAGATTTCACACAAATTTTTCAAAAAAGCCTGTAAGAAGGAAGGCTTTGATATCGGCGATGAGAGAGAATATGGTATTGCACAGTTCTTTTTCCCACAGCATGAGATCAAACGCGCGCAGGCAAAAAAAATGTTCGAGATCATTGTAGAAAAAGAAGGCCTGGAACTTCTTGGATGGAGAACAGTTCCGGTAATTCCTGAGGTGCTCGGACATAAAGCAAGAGAATGCATGCCTTATATCATGCAGGCATTTATCAAAAAACCAGATGAAGTAGAGAAAGGACTTCCGTTTGACCGTATGCTCTATATTGCCCGTCGTGAATTTGAACAGAGCAATGACAATACGTATGTCGTATCTATGAGCAGCCGTACGATCGTATATAAAGGTATGTTCCTGGTAGGTCAGCTGAGAACATTTTTTGCAGATCTTCAGAATCCGGATTATGAGTCTGCCATTGCAATGGTTCATTCCAGATTCAGTACGAATACAAATCCAAGCTGGGAGAGAGCACATCCGAACCGCTTTATGGTACACAATGGTGAAATCAATACAATCCGTGGAAACGCAGATAAGATGCTTGCAAGAGAAGAAAACATGGAATCCCCGTATCTGAAGGGACAGCTTCATAAGGTTCTTCCGGTCATTGACCGCAAAGGCTCTGACTCAGCAATGCTTGACAATACTCTGGAATTCCTTGTAATGAGTGGAATGGAACTTCCGCTTGCAGTAATGATCACCATTCCGGAACCATGGGCAAACAATGATACAATTTCTCAGGATAAGAGAGATTTTTATCAGTACTATGCAACTATGATGGAGCCATGGGACGGCCCGGCATCAATTCTTTTCTCAGATGGTGATGTGATGGGAGCTGTTCTTGACCGAAATGGTCTGCGTCCGTCCAGATATTATATTACCTCCGACGGATACATGATCCTGTCTTCAGAAGTTGGTGTTATGCCGATTCCGGAAGAGAAGATCGTTCTGAAAGAAAGACTTCATCCTGGAAAAATGCTTCTGGTAGATACCGTTGCAGGCAAGGTTGTGGATGATGATGAGCTGAAAGAAAAATATGCAGCCATGCAGCCGTATGGAGAATGGCTGAACAGCAATCTTGTTAAACTGAAAGATATCAAAATTCCGAATGTACGTATGGAAGAATACACACCGGAGCAGCGTGCACGCCTTCAGAAAGCATTTGGATATACTTATGAGCAGTATCGTACTTCTATCAGAAATATGGCACTCAACGGTGCGGAAAGCATTGGTGCGATGGGCGTTGATACTCCACTGGCAGTACTTTCCGATCAGCACAGACCGTTATTTGATTACTTCAAACAGCTTTTTGCACAGGTTACAAATCCGCCGATCGATGCGATCCGTGAGGAAATTGTTACCTCAACCAGCGTATATGTCGGAAAAGACGGAAACTTACTTGTACAGCAGCCTGAAAACTGTCATGTCCTGAAAATTGTACATCCGATCCTTACCAATACGGATATGCTTAAGATCAAAAACATGAATCATGAGGGATTTAAGGTTGCAGTAGTTTCTACTCTGTATTATAAGAGTACAAAGCTGGAAAGAGCAATCGACCGCCTTTTTGTAGAAGTCGACAAGGCATATCGTGATGGCGCAAACATCCTGGTACTTTCAGACCGTGGAGTTGATGAGAATCATATGCCGATCCCGTCATTATTGGCTGTTTCTGCTGTACATCAGCACCTTGTAAAAACGAAAAAGAGTACATCACTGGCAATCATTCTGGAATCCGGCGAACCAAGAGAGGTACATCATTTTGCAACACTTCTTGGTTATGGTGCAAGTGCGATCAACCCTTATCTTGCACTTGAGACAATCCGTGAACTGATCGATAATCGTATGCTTGACAAAGATTATTATGCAGCAGTCGAAGATTATAATCATGCAGTCTTAAGTGGTATTGTAAAAATTGCTTCCAAGATGGGTATTTCAACGATCCAGTCTTATCAGGGATCACAGATCTTTGAGGCTATCGGTGTTTCTCAGGATGTGATTGATAAATACTTTACAGGAACTGTAAGCCGTGTTGGTGGAATCACTCTGGAAGATATTGAAGATAATGTAGAAAAACTGCATTCAGAAGCTTTTGATCCGCTCGGCCTTGACACCGATCTTACTCTGGACAGTGTGGGTGCACACAAGATGAGAAGCCAGGGAGAAGAGCATAAATACAATCCGCAGACAATTCATCTGCTTCAGGAATCTACCTGGACAGGCAGTTATGATCTGTTCAAACAGTATACTGCACTGGTAGACAAAGAAAGCCATGGAGCACTTCGTGGTCTTCTGGAATTCAATTATCCGGAAAAAGCAATCCCGATCGAAGAAGTTGAAAGTGTCGATGAGATCGTTAAGAGATTCAAGACAGGTGCGATGTCTTACGGATCAATTTCTCAGGAAGCACATGAGACACTTGCAATTGCAATGAACCATCTGCATGGAAAATCCAATACAGGTGAAGGTGGAGAAAGTGCTGAGCGTATTGCATCTGCAGGAAGTAAAGACGACCGTTGTTCTGCAATCAAACAGGTAGCCAGCGGACGATTCGGTGTTACAAGCCGTTATCTGGTATCTGCAAGAGAAATCCAGATCAAAATGGCTCAGGGTGCAAAACCTGGTGAAGGTGGACATCTTCCGGCTAAAAAAGTATATCCGTGGATAGCAAAGACCCGTCATTCAACTCCTGGTGTGTCTCTGATCTCCCCGCCGCCGCACCATGATATTTATTCCATCGAGGATCTGGCACAGCTGATCTATGACCTGAAAAACTCTAACGTATATGCGGATATTTCCGTGAAGCTTGTTTCAGAGGCTGGTGTCGGTACTGTTGCAGCCGGTGTTGCAAAAGCCGGTGCACAGACCGTTCTGATCTCCGGTTATGACGGAGGAACAGGAGCAGCTCCAAGAAGCTCGATCCACAATGCAGGACTTCCATGGGAGCTTGGACTTGCAGAAACACATCAGACACTTCTTATGAATGGTCTGCGTAACCGGGTACGTATCGAGACAGATGGAAAGCTGATGAGCGGACGTGATGTTGTGATCGCAGCACTTCTCGGAGCAGAGGAATTTGGTTTCGCAACAGCTCCTCTTGTAACAATGGGATGCGTCATGATGAGAGTATGTAATCTGGATACCTGTCCGGTAGGTGTTGCAACACAGAATCCGGAGCTTCGTAAGAGATTCCGCGGCAAACCGGAATATGTAGAAAACTTTATGAGATTCATCGCACAGGAAATGAGAGAATACATGGCACGTCTTGGTGTTCATACTGTGGATGAAATGGTCGGACATACAGAACTTCTCAGACAGTCTGCTGAGGCAGTTGCAGCAGAACCGCACAAAGGCAAACTGGATCTCAGTGCGATCCTCAATAATCCGTATGCAGGAAACGGACAGAAGGTTACCTTTGATCCAAAGGCTGTTTATAATTTTGAACTTGAAAAAACTCTGGATGAAAAAGTCCTTCTTAAAAAATGTGCAAGAGCTATCTCAAAAGCAGAACACGTCGAACTGGATGTGGATGTGACAAATACAGACCGTACCTTTGGTACAATCCTCGGTGCCGAGATCACCAGACAGACAGGAACCGGACTTCCGGATGATACGATTGTGATCAACTGTCACGGTGCCGGCGGACAGAGCTTTGGTGCATTTATTCCGAAGGGACTCACCCTGAATCTTACCGGTGACAGTAATGACTACTTTGGTAAGGGTCTGTCAGGTGGTAAACTGATCGTAAAAGTTCCTGAAAAAGCAGCTTATAAACCGGAAGAAAATATCATCATCGGAAACGTTGCTCTGTACGGTGCTACCAGCGGTTATGCCTTTATCAACGGTGTTGCAGGAGAACGTTTTGCAGTTCGTAACTCCGGAGCCTATGCAGTTGTCGAAGGTGTCGGCGAGCATGGCTGTGAATATATGACAGGTGGCCGCGTTGTAGTCCTCGGACGGACAGGAAAGAACTTTGCAGCCGGTATGAGCGGCGGTATCGCATATGTACTGGATGTGGATAACAAGCTGTACAAAAATATCAACAAAGCAATGATCTCTATTGAAAAAGTAGAGAATAAATATGATAAAAAAGAACTTCGTGATCTGATCGAAGCCCATGTTGCGGCTACAGGTTCCAGTCTGGGAAGAAAAGTACTTGATGACTTTGACTATTATCTGCCGCACTTTAAGAAACTGATTCCAAATGAATATAAGAAGATGATCACACTCAGCGCCAAACTGGAAGAAAAAGGACTGACAAGTGAGCAGGCGCAGATGGAAGCATTTTACGAAAGCATTGGAGCAAAGCATTAAGGAGGATGAGGAAACATGGGAAAGCCAACAGGATTTTTAGAGTATAAAAGAGAGACAGCCAGAGTGCTGCCGCCAAAGGTCCGGATTGCCAACTTCAATGAGTTCCGGACTCCTCTCAGCAAGGAAAAACAGAAAACACAGGGGGCACGCTGCATGGCCTGCGGCGTACCTTTCTGCCAGTCAGGTATGATGCTCAATGGGATGGCTTCCGGCTGTCCGCTGCATAACCTGGTACCTGAGACAAATGATCTGGTTTATACAGGAAACTGGAAACAGGCATATTTAAGACTCTCAAAGACACACAGTTTTCCGGAGTTTACCTCCAGAGTGTGTCCGGCATTGTGTGAAGCTGCCTGTACCTGTAATCTGGACAGCGAACCGGTGGCAACGAAGGAAAATGAAAGAGCCATCATTGAGACTGCATGGCAGGAAGGCTGGGTAAAACCGCAGATTCCACATGTGCGTACAGGAAAGACTATTGCAGTAGTCGGAAGCGGACCGTCCGGTCTGGCAGCCGCACAGCAGCTGAACCGAAGAGGTCACAGCGTGACCGTATATGAAAGAAGCGACAGACCGGGCGGACTTCTCCGCTATGGTATCCCGAATATGAAGCTTGAAAAATCAGTCGTAGACAGAAGAATCCATCTGATGGAAGAAGAAGGTGTGAAATTTGTTCTGAATACGAATGTCGGAAAAGATATTACAGCAGAAGAACTTCTGAAAAAGCATGACCGTGTGATCCTGGCATGTGGAGCTTCCAATCCGAGAGACATCAAGGT
>NZ_CAKROJ010000052.1 GCF_934372025.1 uncultured Blautia sp. | reverse complement strand
CTAACAAGCCTTGTCCTTGCTGGGATCCTTTCAATTACTACTGGGGATACCGGAATTTGCTATTAACCGACAGCCCCCATGCGTTCATAAGTGGTCTGTGTGTAACGCTGGTAACAGAAAGCAGTAAATAAAAGCAGCGGTACGGTGGCCAGAATACTGAATGTGAGAAAGATCTTTGTGCGTAGTTTCATTTTTTTACCTCGAAAATAAAATCTAAAAAAAGTACACCATTAAACCCAACAAAAGTGTACCACGACTGTGCTAGAATGTAAACATCAAATGAAAGACACGTAAGAATGTGTGAAACATGAAAGGGAGGATTTAAATATGAAATTCAAAAAAATGGCAGCAGTTGCTCTTGCAGGCGTTACCGCATGCGTTACCGTACCGGCAGCAGTTCCAGTATTTGCAGCAGATGGATATGATCATGAAGCAATCGAAAACGCAGGAGACATCACAATCACAATGATGGTTTCCGGTGTTGCAACAGATAACGACTTCGAAACAGAACAGTTACCGGCACTGGTAAAAGAAAAATGGCCGAATGTAACACTTGAAGTAACAAAACTTCCGGATGATAACTACTATACCTCTCTGAAAACAAAACTTGCTTCCGGTGAATGCCCGGATATCATCCTGACTCAGCCAATGTATGCCGGACAGAACTCCTGCTACGCGCTGGCAGAAGCTGGATACCTTACTTCTTTAAATGACCTTGATTGCGTACAGGGAAGAGAAGATTCTCTTTCTTCTGTTACCTATGACGGAGACATCGTAACACAGTCCGCAGGTGTATCTATTCTTGGTACATATTACAACAAAGACCTGTTCTCACAGGCTGGTATCGAAGGCGAGCCGCAGACATGGGATGAATTTCTGGAAGACTGCAAGAAACTGAAAGATGCCGGAATTCAGCCAATCGTTATGGGTGATAAAGATCAGTACGTACTTCAGTTCGGCCTGTATCAGCTGGCAGCAGACGAGATCTACTCCAAGAACCCGGATTATGATAATCAGTTAAGAGATGGCGATGCAGAATTTACAGATGAAGGAACATGGGACACTGTTCTTGAAATGTACAAAACACTGTATGATGAAGGATACATTGATGCTTCCAAATCTCTTGGATATGGTGCATCTCAGGCAATTACAGATTTCATCGATGGCAAGGCAGCTATGACATTTGATGGTTCCTTTAATGCTACAGCTCTTCTGGCAGAGGGTGCAGCCGGAGACTTCGAAAGAGGATACTTCCCACTTCCGGGAACAGATGGTGTTTACACAGCAACATGCCTCTCTGCAGGATACAGTATCTACAGCAAATCTGAACATGTAGATGAGTGCAAAGAACTTCTTGACTACTGGATGGACGGCGAGTCTGATATATGGAATGCTTACCTTGGAACTGGTAAGATCATTGCAACATATGGTAATGGCGCTGATTCCTCAGCAAACTATGAACTGTTCAAACCATTCGTTGATCTTCTGAATGAAGGTAAAGGATTCTACTGGTGCAACCAGGCATGGCCGGCTGGAACAGAAACAGAAATGGAATCTCTGTTCAGTGAAATGGTTGGCGGCCAGGGAACTGAGATTGAAGATATCACTGAAGGAATGCAGGATAAATTCGAGGATCTTCTGGACGAATAACAGGGTTTAACCATAATAGAAAAAGATGAATTATCACTGCCCTGGAACTTAAGACAAGCTTCAGGGCAGTTCCATCTTAAATGGAGGGAAAAGGAATGGCACAAACTAAAATGAAGAAAAAAGGTGCAAACACATCTCTGGTATTTACCAACAAGATGTACTTCTTCCTGATACCGGCACTTGCATTTTTCCTGATCTTCTGGATCTACCCGGTACTGCAGCTTTTTTATTACAGTGTAACAAACTTCAACGGTGTCAATTATGATTTTGATTTCGTTGGAATGAAAAACTATATTAAGGTATTAAATAATGGAACGTTGACCAACTCTATGAAAAACACGCTGGTTTATGCAGTGATCACGGTCCTGCTCAGTAATGTGGTTGGTCTTGCCGTTGCAATGATTCTTAATACAAAGATCCGTCTTAAGGGTCTGTTCCGTACCTGCGCATATTTTCCGGCACTGTTCAGTGCTATCGTAATCGGTTTTATCTGGTCTTATGTTTATATGCCAGGTTCCGGTATGATTGCAAGCCTTCTGTCTATGATCGGACTGGATGGCGGGGCATTTAACCCGCTGGGAAATTATAAGACAGCACTTTATGCGATTGCGATCGTGGAAGCATGGAAAGCCTTTGGTACAACAATGATCATTTATCTGGCAGGTCTGCAGACGGTTGATGAAAGTCTTCTGGAAGCAGGACGTATCGATGGATGTACAGAATGGCAGCTGTTCCGCAAGATCAAACTGCCGCTGATCTCATCAACCGTTACGATCAATGTTATTCTTTCTGTAATTTCCGGTCTGAAGGCATTCGACTATTCCTTCATTATGACAAATGGTGGCCCTGGTAAATCAACCAAGACACTCATGTTCCAGGTATATGAGACAGCCTTTACAGATATGAAGATGGGACGCGCAAGTGCATTCTCAGTACTCGCATTCGCATTTATTATTGTAATTACAGTATGTATGCTTCTTTACATGAATAAGAGGGAGGTGGAATTATAATGGCATTCGGAAAGAAAAAAGAATCCCGAGAGGTTGAAGGATATATGAAGCTGACACCAAAGAGTTTCCTGATCTATCTTGTGATTATCTTATTCTGTATTATTGTAATTTCACCACTGGTCATTGTATTTTCCAGTTCTCTTCGTTCGCCGGGAAATCAGGCTTCTCCGCTGATCCTGTTTTCTGAGTTTACTCTGGCGAGCTACAAACAGGCATTCAGCAACATGAACTATCCGATGGAACTGATCAACAGTATCCTGACAACCGGCGGTTCTGTACTTTGTGTAGTAATATTTTCTACAATGGCAGCATACCCGATCGGACGAATCAAAACAAAAACAGCAAAATTTTTGTACTATTTCTTTATTTCAGGTCTGATCATTCCATCTCAGATGGTAATTGTTCCGATTGCTCAGACACTGAACAGACTGGGTATCCCGAATACCCGTTTTACACCGATGATCATGTTTATCACCTGTTCTCTTCCATTCTCCGTATTCCTGTTTTCAGGATTTATGAAAGGTGTTCCGGTTGAGATCGAAGAATCTGCATACATCGATGGTGCCAGCCTTCCGAAGCGTTTTGCTTCTGTAGTATTTCCGCTTCTTCAGCCGGCAATTGTATCCTGTGTTATCACACAGGGACTCTGGATCTGGAATGATTATTTCTATCCGATGGTATTTATTTCAAAGAAAGCACAGTATTCTCTTCCGGTAGGTATGCTTCAGTTCCTTGGTGACAAGGAAAACCCTGCTCAGTGGAACATACTGTTTGCAGCATGTGTACTCTGTGCGCTGCCTCTGATCATTGTATTCCTTGCACTGCAGAAACAGTTTGTAAACGGAATCGCAGCAGGAGCAGTCAAAGGCTGATGCCTGATACAGAACTATATATGGGTCGGTATTTTATGCCGGCCCATTGATTCTATAACGCAAAAACAATCTGCGGATAAAACGTAGAAAAATGAGAAAGGAAGTATTCCGGATGGTTGAAAAAAAGAAAAAGAAGAGTATAAAGAATAATCTGGAGTACTTCTGGATGTATTACAAACTGCCATTTATAGCAGGAATGATCGTTGTCATTCTGGCACTGTATTTTCTGATCACTACGCTGACCGCAAAGGAGACAGCATTATCTGTTATGCTGATCGACTGTCACACAGAAATGAGCGGTGAGGAGATGGCAGAAGAATATATGGATACAACAGGAATCGATAAGAAAAAATATCAGGTTCAGATACAGAACAACCTGATGTTTCAGGGAACTGATTCAGGCACCTATTCCATGACAAGTCTTTCAAAATTTATGGCAGATATCGGAAGCGAACTTCTGGATGTGTGTGGTATGCTGAAAGAAGATTTTATTAAGTATGATGGTTCACAGACCTGGATGGATCTGCGCGAATGTCTGACAGACAAGCAGATGGAAGATCTGAAAGACAGACTTCTGACAGCAGATGACGGAAGAGTGATCGGTATTCTGGCAGATGATCTTCCGGTCATACAGACAAATGGATGTTATACAAATGAAGAAACAGAAGCAGCAATCGGTATCATTTATAATGCACCGCACAAAGATGAAGCGGTAAAATATCTCCTGTATCTTGCAGGAGTCAAATAACAGGAGGTACAGAGCAATGGGAATTTTTTCACCGGATGGTGCACTGGCAAGGTTTTTGAATGCGCTTGGAAATCTGATCATACTGAATATCCTGACGATCATCTGCTGTATTCCAATCTTTACAGCAGGAGCAGCAATGACAGCTTTGTATACGATGGTCATGCGTATGGCCCGTAAGGAAGACGGAAAGATCATTTCAGAATATTTCAAAGCATTCAGAGCTAATTTTAAACAGGCAACCATTCTCTGGCTGATCTTTGGCGGGCTGATCGCATTCATGACATTTGATATCTGGCTCCTTCGTTCCATTACAGGAACTTTTGGAATGGTATACCGCGTGATCCTTTTTGTGATCATACTGATTTTTGCAATGGTATTGATCCATATTTTTGCAGTGCAGGCACGTTTTGACAATACTATAAAAAATACAGCAAAGAATGCACTGCTGTTCTGTGTGGGCAAGCTTCCACAGGCAGTTCTGATGCTGGTGCTGACACTGATTCCGGTGGCGCTTCTGACGGTATCTTACCGTTTCATTTCGGTGGATTTTCTGATCGGATTATCCGGACCGGCATATCTGGCAGCAATTTATTTTGCAGATCTTTTTAAAAATTATGAAGAGGTAGAGGAGGAAACAGTGAAATGAGAACCATTAAGACAAAACATTTTACTGGAACAACAGATAATACAGTAACCAAAAGAGAGCTGGACAACCGTAAGGTTGCCAGAAGAGCAGCGGCAGAAGGAATGGTACTCCTGAAAAATGAGGGGCAGCTTCTTCCACTCAAAGAGGGCAGTAAGGTAGTTCTTTATGGCGTAGGTGCGTCCAGAACAATTAAAGGTGGAACTGGTTCCGGTGATGTCAACGAACGTGAGACAGTCAGCATCTATCAGGGAATGAAAAATGCCGGATTTGAGATCACAACAGAAGACTGGATCAAGGATTATGATGAACAGTATCAGGCTGCCAGATATGCATGGCGAGATGAAATTGAGAAAAAAACAGCCAGTCTTGAGGATGAAGTAGTGGGATTTTTCAATGTGTATTCTACCACACCATTTCGTATGCCGGCAGGTGCATCTGTTACTAAAACTGATGCAGACGTTGCTATTTATATTCTCAGCCGTGTTGCGGGAGAAGGTGCAGACCGCTTTGACGAAGCAGGAGATTATTATCTGACAGAAGAAGAGAAAAAACAGCTCGCTGATATCTGTGGCATGTACAAACACGTAATTGTTGCAGTCAATACCGGTGGTCTGGCAGATCTTTCTTTTATGGATGAGTACAAAAATATCGAAGCACTTCTTCAGATCGTACAGCCTGGTATGGAAGCTGGAAATGCTTTTGCTGATATCATCAGCGGTAAAGTGACTCCGTCCGGTAAGATGACTGACAGCTGGGCATACAAGTATGAAGATTATCCGAACAGTAAAACCTTCTCTCATAACAATGGAAATGTGGATAAAGAATATTACACAGAAGGGCTGTATGTGGGCTACCGCTATTTTGACAGCTTTGATGTTCCGGTAAGATATGGATTTGGTTATGGACTTTCCTATACAACATTTGAAACAAAAGTTCTTTCAACAGTACTCAGAGACAATAAGATTATTATAGAGACAGAAACAACCAATACAGGTGATGCCTACAGTGGAAAAGAAGTTGTACAGCTCTATGCAACCTGTCCGGCAGGAAAACTGGAAAAAGAATACCGCCGTCTGGTAGCCTTTGGTAAGACAGGTCTTCTTGCACCGGGACAGAGCGAAAAAATGACTCTTGAGATCACTTTAGATAAACTTACTTCCTACAGTGAAACAGAAGCTGCATGGATTCTGGAGAAAGGTTCTTATGTGATCTGGGAAGGCAACAGTTTGGAAGCTTCTGTACCATGCGCTGTTCTTGCACTGGATGCAGATGTGACTCTTACTAAAACTCAGAATATCTGCCCACTGAAAGAAGAACTGGAAGAAATGAAACAGTCTTCTGAAAAGATGAATCAGAAACTTGCTGCACTTCTGAAGCTTACAGAGGAAAAAAATCTTCCTGTTATGGAACTGAAGTCAGCAGATGTGGTAACACGTGTGGTAGAATATCGCTCCAATGCGGAATGCGTACCGGCAGAAGCACGTGAATTTGTGAATACTTTAAGTACAGAGAAGCTGGTGGCTCTGGCAAGTGGAGATCCGGGCAAAGGTCAGGGAAGCAACCTTGGTTCAGCAGGAATCTCTGTACCAGGTTCAGCAGGTGAGACAAATGACTGTGCACTGGAAGACGGAATTCCGGGAATTGTTCTGTCTGACGGACCGGCAGGCCTCCGTCTGATGAAGCATTATAATGTATATGAAGGCAAGATTGTTAACAAACCATTTAAGTTCAGTCTGGAAGGAGGACTTTTCTGTGAAGGAGAACCGGCTGATCCGGGAGAAACCTGGTATCAGTACTGTACAGCCATTCCGGTAGGAACACTTCTGGCACAGACCTGGGATACTGCACTGATCGAAGAAATCGGTGAGATGATCGGTGGTGAAATGGAAGAATTTTCCACAACATTATGGCTGGCTCCGGGTATGAACATTCATCGTAATCCACTCTGTGGACGTAACTTTGAGTATTATTCCGAAGATCCGCTTGTTGCAGGAAAAATAGCAGCAGCTATGACAAATGGGGTACAGAAGGTTCCTGGATGTGGAACAACTATTAAGCATTTTGCATGCAATAACCAGGAAGACAACCGAAAAGGTTCTGACAGTATTGTAAGCGAGAGAACCCTTCGTGAGATTTATCTGAAGGGATTTGAAATTGCAATTACAGAATCTCAGCCAATGTCTATTATGACCAGCTACAATTTGATCAATGGCGTTCATGCAGCAAACAATGAAGATACTTGTACTAAGGCAGCGCGCTGTGAATGGGGATTCCAGGGAATGATCATGACAGACTGGACAACTACAGAGGATGGACCAGACTGTACAGCATCCGGATGCATGAGAGCCGGAAATGATCTGGTAATGCCGGGAGCATTCAGTGACAGAGATAATCTGAATCAGGAACTTGCAGATGGTACTCTTTCCATGGATGATCTTAAAGCGTGCATCAGCCGTCTGGTAAATATTGTATGGCAGTCCAATCAGTTTGAGAATGCGGTTCCGTATAAGAAAGTGAAATAATCTGTGGATACAACTTTGTAAAAAGAAGGGAATTATTAAACGCAATAATAATGAGGCAGAACTATGAGTGAAAATAAATTTGAGATATATGACCTGAGAGTCAATCAGATCACAGAGGCACTTGGCCTGGATGTGGAAAAGCCGGTATTTTCATGGAAACTGAAATCCCAAAAGCAGAATACAAAGCAGAAACAGGCACAAATTCTGGTTGGAAAAACAGTCGACAGTGCGGATGTCTGGGACAGTGAAGTGATGGACACTGACGAGTCAGCAGGAACTACATATGCCGGGGAAAAACTGGAGGCAGAGACAAGATATTATGTAACAGTAAGAGTATGGAATCAGGACGGGGAAGAGGCAGAGACCTCTTCCTGGTTCGAAACCGGACTTATGAATGGCAGCATCTCAGCATGGGATGGTGCAAAGTGGCTTGGTGCGCCGGAATTTAATGTTGCATCTGAAAAGCTTGGTGTGTTTGTACTGGAAAGTACATTTCGCATCAAAGAAGGCACAAAAGCAGGTGTTGTTTTTGGAGCCAATGATGCACGTCTTAAGGATATCAGTAAAAATGAACAGCAGATTGAAGGAGAGAACAATATCCGTTTTGTTCTGAATATTGCAAAAACACCGGCAATGATCGAAGTTTACAGAAAAGGCTACTGCAAAGAAGATCAGGCAGATGTTCCGCTGTGTGAACTTGGAACAAAAAATCTGAAGACAGGCAGAGAACTGATCACGGAAGAAAACAGGCATGATTTTCATAAACTGACCATCGAAGTAGAAGGAAATGGAGCCTATACATATCTGGATGACTGTATCGTGGATGAAGTGTATATCGAGAGTCCTTTCGGTGGAAAGATGAGAACACCGAGGCAGCTGAATCCGCTTGGGTTATTTGACGTTACAACATTTCCACGTCTCTGCGAGATGGGATATTATGTTGGTGCTGACAGCGAGGCAGAATATCAGGGAATCCGTGTACGGAATTTAAGAAAACCATGCGCAGAGATTCTTGCTGTTGATACTGAGAACGGAAAGACTCTCAAAGGAGAATGTCTGGAGATTTCCAACCCGAGTCGTTTTTCTCTGCCAATGCTTCGCACAAACTTCACAGTTAATGGTAAAGTGACAAGTGCGAGACTGTATGCAACTGCACGTGGAATCTATGAATGCAGCATGAATGGAAAACGTGTGACAGAGGAATATTTTGCACCGGGCGCAAGCCAGTATGACAGCCATCTGATGTATCAGACTTACGATGTGACAGATCTGATACAGGAAGGCGAGAATGGTCTGGGATGTATCCTTGCCTCCGGATGGTGGAGCGATTCTTTCAGTTTCCGTCTGTACAACTACAACTACTGGGGTGACAAGCCGTCCTTCCTCGGAAGACTGGTCATTACCTATGAGGACGGACATAAAGAAACAATTGTCACCGATGACAATACCTGGCAGTATTTTGGTGAGGGACCATATCGATACGCAGGATTTTTCAATGGTGAAACATATGATGCCCGACTGGAAGAAAACTATTTTAATTTTTCAAGACCAGATTTCAAAGCAGACGGTCTGAAGAAACCCGAAGTCATTACACCGGTTGTAATGGAAGAACAGGAAGGTATTTTTCCTGGCGCCGCATGCTGGCCGTCTATGAATGAAAAAGAGCCGGAAATTGTCGGTAACTATCAGGCACCGGTACATGAGGTAGAAACCTTTACTGCAAAGTCTATGACGGAGCCGTTACCGGGGACTTATATCTATGATCTGGAACAGGAGATTGCAGGAGTGCCGGTTCTGAAACTCAGAGGAAAAGCCGGACAGAAGATCACAATCCGCTACGGAGAAGTGCTTTATCCGGATCTGCCGGAGTACAAAGGTCTGGTTGGACAGATGTTACAGGCAAACCTGCGTGAAGCTTCCAATGAAGATACTTACTATTGCAAAGGTGAAGGTGTAGAAGTTTACAAGCCGCGCTTTGTATTCCATGGATTCCGTTACATTGAGATCAGTGGAGTTGATGAAGCTCCGGCACTGGAAGATGTACAGGCAGTACTTCTTTCCAGCGTAGACAGCATCACAGGAAAATTCCACTGTGATAATGAATTGATCAACCGTTTTACTGAGAATGTTAAATTTAGTCAGTACTGTAATTTTATCAGTATTCCGACGGATTGTCCGCAGAGAAATGAGCGTATGGGCTGGATGGGAGATACACATATTTTCTGTCGTACTGCAACCTATCAGAGCAATGTAAAGAACTTCTATCTGAGAAATCTGCAGGCAATGAAGGATATGCAGACAGAAGCTGGAAGACTGCCGAGTATCGCACCGGCAGGCGGCGGATTTGGCGGACAGACATATGAAAGTGCCATGATTCTTGTAGTATGGGAACTCTATCAGCAGTATGGTGATGCAGCACTGATTAAGGAATATTATGATTCCATGGATCGCTGGATGGACAGTATGAAGGCATTTGGACTTCCGGGAACACCTCCACTTCATGTAAATGAATGGCTTGGTGACTGGCTTGCACCGGTTCCGGCAGACGATTATCTGATCTTTAATGCATTCCACTACAGAAATGCAGTTCTTATGGAAAAATTTGCAGTCTTGATCGGAAATACAGAAGGTCAGAAAAAATATCACCAGATTGCAGAGGAAACAAAGAAATACTGGAATGATACCTTTACAGATAAAGAGACTGGTATCACAAAGAATGCAGATGGAAGTACCTGTGATGTACAGGGAAGCTATTCGATTGGATTAAACTGTGATGTATTTGCAGATGCAGTGAAGAAGAAAGCTTTTGCACATCTGGAGCGTACTACAAGAGAAGGCAACTATACGATTCAGTCAGGATTCTTTGGAACAGGTCCGATCAATCCGATGTTAAGCAAAGGTGGATATCCGGAAGCTGCACAGAAAACAATCACACAGACTGCGTTCCCAAGCTGGCTTTATCCGGTTACACAGGGAGCAACGACAATCTGGGAGAGATGGAACAGCTTTACCCGTGAGAACGGATTTGGCGGAAACAATTCCATGAACAGCTTTAATCATTATTCACTGGGAAGTGTACTGAGTTGGCTGTATGAAAATACACTCGGTATCCAGAGAGATGAAGAACACCCGGGATATAAACACTTTACTTTAAAACCGGAGATGGGAACCTTGAGATTTGCTGAAGGCGGAATTGATACTCCTTATGGCAGAATTGAAAGTGCATGGAAAAAGACAGAAAAAGGATACGCTTATACCTGCCGGATTCCGGCAAACACAACTGCAACACTTGTTCTTGAAAATGAGACAAGGGAACTTGGCAGTGGAGAATATACATTCTTGAATCTTTCATAAAAAATAGAAAAAGGTCTGAAGTTCAGTTTCCATAGTAAATACGGAAAACGGCTTCAGACCTTTTGAGTTTTTACCAAGACAGCACCATCAATTGCGCAGCTTGGAAATTACAAAGCATACAATACCGAAAACGACCATGACCGGGATCAGGACACTCAGGACTGTGCACAAAAGAAAAATTACGACTGCAGCAATCAGAATAACGGCAAGCTTGCCATACCAGGTAGAGAGATCAAGGTGAAAGCTGCGGCTTTTTACTTTTTTGCTGCCAGAACTGCTGTCATTATACTCATAAGAATTATCTGCATATGGTTCAGAATAGCTTCCTGTAGTCTGTGGATTGCCGGAGGCAGCCGAATCAGTGTCCAGAAGAGTACGTGCGATCAGTCTTGGATCACCAAGTTCATTTAAGACATCTTCTTCCGTACGCCCCTGATTAACTGCATCTTCAATATAATTGCGGTAATACTGGACATGTGCCGCAATTGCCCCTTCGGCCATCTGTCCATAAAGCTGATTGTATAAGGTATCTAAAAATTCTTTTTTATTCATAATAATTCTCCATATTTATAAATGAATCTGTAAACAGGTACGCCATCTATCAGATTTACAACATTTTACCATACAAGTAGATAGGGGCAAAGAGTCTGAAATATTAAATTTCCATAAAGAAATGTATGTGAAGAAGGATGTTTCTAAAGGAGATGTTGATGTTTCGTCTGAAAAATATTATAATAAAAACAACATTTTCTTATGGGGATAAATTCAATTAAAACAGAACAGAAACTGAACAAAACAGGATCTGAACACAAAAGTCGGGAGGATTTACAATGAGTGTAAACGAAGCAAAGACAGCTATTTTAAACAACAAAACAGCACTTGGAATAGAGTTCGGATCTACCAGAATCAAAGCGGTTCTGGTAGATGACAAATATAATCCGATCGCATCCGGAAGCTATGAATGGGAAAACCGTTATGAGAACGGTGTATGGACCTACTCTCTGGAGGATATTACAAAAGGTCTTCAGGGCAGTTACAGTGATCTGGTGAAGGATGTACAGGAAAAATACGATGTAGAGCTGACAAATGTTGGAGCACTTGGAATCAGTGCCATGATGCATGGCTATATGCCGTTTGACAAAGAAGGAAAGCTTCTTGTACCATTCCGTACATGGAGAAATAATATCACAGGAGAAGCATCCGAAAAACTTATGGAGCTTTTCCAGTACAATATCCCTCAGAGATGGAGCATTGCACATCTGTATCAGGCAATCCTGAATGGTGAAGAGCATGTGAAAGATATTGATTACATGTGTACTCTGGAAGCCTATGTTCATCGTATGCTGACAGGAAAAAGAGTTCTTGGTATCGGTGATGCAGCAGGTATGTTCCCGGTTGATTCCGTGAAAAAAGACTACAACCAGGAAATGGTTGAGAAATTTGATAAACTGGTAGAGCCATATGGTTTCCCGTGGAAACTCCGTGACATCATGCCAGAGGTTATGGTTGCAGGACAGGATGCAGGTACTCTGACAGAAGAGGGAGCAAAATTCCTTGATCCGACTGGTAAACTCAAAGCCGGAATTCCGATGTGTCCGCCGGAAGGTGATGCAGGAACCGGTATGGTGGCGACCAACAGTGTGAAACAGCGTACAGGTAATGTTTCTGCAGGTACTTCTGTATTTGCTATGATCGTTCTTGAAAAAGCACTTTCCAAGCCGTACAAAGAGATCGATATGGTAACTACACCGGCTGGTGATGCAGTTGCCATGGCACATTCCAATAACTGTACTTCTGATCTGAATGCATGGGTAAATGTATTTAAAGAATTTGCAGAGGCTATGGGAATGGAAGTGGACATGAACAAGCTGTTTGGAACACTTTACAACAAAGCACTGGAAGGTGATCCAGACTGTGGCGGACTTCTTTCCTACTGCTATTTCTCCGGAGAGCATATGACTGGATTCGAAGAAGGACGTCCGTTGTTTGTTCGTTCTCCTGAGAGCAAATTCACACTTGCAAACTTTATGAGAAATAATCTGTACACCTGCCTTGGCGCTATGCGTGTGGGCTTGAATATTCTGATTGAACAGGAGCACTGCAAGATTGACAGACTTCTGGGACATGGCGGACTGTTCAAGACCAAAGGTGTAGGACAGCAGATTCTTGCAGATGCAGTAAATGCGCCGGTATCTGTTATGTCAACAGCAGGCGAGGGCGGTGCATGGGGAATCGCACTTCTGGCAGCATATCTTGTTGATAAGAAAGATGGCGAGACTCTGGATGAATTCCTTGATAACCGCGTATTTGCAGGAAATGAAGGAAGCACTCTGGAACCGGATGCAGAAGGCGTTAAAGGCTTTAATGCGTTTATGGACAGATATTTGAAAGGACTGCCGATCGAACGTGCAGCAGTAGAATCTGAGATTTGGTAAAATGATAGACGAAAGGGTACTGTGAGTGAGATGCACAGTACCCTTGGTTATATAAGAACTGCATAAAGGAGAAAAAATATGCTTGAGAAATTAAAAGAAGAAGTTTACAGAGCAAATATGGACCTTCCAAGATACGGACTGGTCACTTTTACCTGGGGAAATGTCAGTGGAATTGACCGTGAAAAGGGGCTTTTTGTAATCAAACCGAGTGGTGTGGAATATGACAGGCTGAGACCGGAAGATATGGTAGTAGTAGACCTTGAGGGAAATAAAGTAGAAGGTGAATACAATCCGTCTTCTGATACTCCGACTCATGTAGTTCTGTATAATGAGTTCCCGAATATTGGAGGAATCGTACATACTCATTCAGAGTGGGCAACCAGCTGGGCTCAGGCAGGCAGAGCAATCCCATGCTATGGTACAACTCATGCAGATTACATTTATGGAGAAGTTCCATGTGTGCGTAATCTGACCAAAGAAGAAATTGATGAAGCTTATGAGAAGAATACAGGTGTCCTGATCGCAGAACATTTTAAGAAGCTTGATTATGAGGCTGTTCCGGCAGTGCTTTGTAAGAATCATGGACCTTTTACCTGGGGAAAAGATGCTCATGAGGCGGTGCATAATGCAGTTGTGCTTGAAGAGGTTGCGAAGATGGCGTGCCGTTGTGAACTGATTAATCCGCAGGTAAAACCGGCACCACAGGAACTGCAGGATAAGCATTATTACAGGAAACATGGGGCAAATGCTTATTACGGACAGATTAAAAAATGATAAAGCATTCCCGGTGAGAAGGGTATAAAAATAACTCCAGTGAGGGAAACCTGTAAGTTATCATCTGAACATGGTTCAATTCAAAAATTCTAAAGTATCAGGAAGTACAGAACTTTGCTAAGAACGATACATAAAATGCTGAACTCGCATCAAAGATGCTCAGACAGCAGCATTTTATGTATCAACGCAAAAACCTGTACATTCCGATACTTTGATGAATTTTTTCAGGCGAACCAGCTTCAGATGATAATCACAGGAGTCCCTAGCTGGAGTTTTTTCCCCTCCCCTCACCGGACTTTATCCGGGGAAGTGTGGTGGCTTCCGGGAGAGTGACGAAAACAGGAACAGCGCGAAGCGCGATCCGGGCGGTCCGGACAGTTTAATAGTCCCTTCCGGTAAACACGGCAACGCTTCTCGGGCGCATGATAAAGCTTCCGGAGATTCTTGCTTCCTGCCCTTCCGGATAGCAGTATTGTCCGTTTCCATCGCCGAATGTATTGACACTTAAATGCCATGCTCCTCTT
>NZ_CAKROJ010000051.1 GCF_934372025.1 uncultured Blautia sp. | reverse complement strand
CGTGATTCTATGAAAGATCTTAAAGGCGGTTCCGTTAAAGGAACAGCAAGAACTGACAGAGATCTTCCGATGAACTTCATCCTGATCGGTATCGTTGCAATGGTAGTGATCATCTGGGCAGTACCGGCTATCCCGGTTAATCCGCTCGGAGCACTCCTGATCGTAATCTTCGGATTCTTCTTTGCAACTGTATCTTCCCGTATGGTAGGTATGATCGGTAGCTCTAACAATCCGGTTTCCGGTATGGCAATCGCTACACTTCTGATCTCTACAATTGTGATCAAGAGCAGCGGACAGACTGGAATCGATGGTATGAAAGCAGCAATCGCAATCGGTTCCGTAATCTGCATCATCGCAGCTATCGCTGGTGATACTTCTCAGGACCTTAAGACAGGATACCTTCTTGGTGCAACTCCTAAGACACAGCAGATCGGTGAGCTGATCGGTGTTGTTGCTTCCGGTCTTGCAATCGGTGGTGTTCTGTATCTTCTGGATGCAGCATGGGGATATGGTGGAGCAGAAGTTCCGGCTCCTCAGGCAGGTCTGATGAAGATGATCGTTGAAGGTATCATGGGTGGAAATCTTCCATGGGCACTTGTATTTATCGGAGTATTCCTTGCGATTGGTATGGAAATCTTAAGAATTCCGGTAATGCCTTTTGCAATCGGTCTTTACCTTCCAATCTATCTGAACGCAACCATCATGATCGGTGGTGTTGTTCGTATGTTTATGGATGGCAGAAAGAACGTTGATGAAAAAACAAAGAACGATCAGGTTACAGATGGTACACTGTACTGTGCTGGTATGATCGCCGGAGAAGGTCTGGTAGGTATTGCACTTGCTATCCTTGCAGTTGCTGGTATCAGCCTGGATGTATCCGGAGTTGTTAACTTTGGCAATATCGGTGGTGTTGTTCTCATGATTATCATGATCCTGACACTGCTGAAATTCTCCTTATGGAAAAAGAAAAAAGCCTGATGAAAAAACAGAGTAAAAAAAGCAAAAAACAAAATATGGATATCAACTATCTGGATCTGATTCCGGTGAGATCCGAGGAACTTCACTGGCACAAGGATATCAAAGGCAGAGTGATCCTGGATGTAGAGAATACAGGACTGTTCAACAAGATTGCACAGAAAGTATTCAACAAACCGCAGTACACCAAGGTTCATCTGGATGCACAGGGAACTTTTATCTGGCCGCTGATCGACGGGAAACGTACTGTCACAGAGATTGCGGCACTGGTGAAGGAAGAATTTGGGGAAGCAGCAGAACCGCTGTATCCGAGAATTATCAAATATTTCCAGATTGTTGAGAGCTATCATTTTATTAAATTTGCAAATATGCCTTCCAAATAGGGCACACTAAGAACGGGAAACAGCCAACAGACGCTGTTCCCGTTCTTTTGGGTTACGGGATACTTTATCAAGATATAGCAGCAGAGAAAGGAGAATCTATGAAAAATACTCGTAAAAAACCCTGGTATCTGGAATATCTTTTAATAATTATCGGAACCGGACTTATGGGAACTGCGATCACTTCCTGTTTTGATGCGGCAGGAATGGTAACCGGCGGTTTTTCCGGTATAGCAATTCTGGTAAAGTCCTGGACAAATGGTTTGTACGGAGACGGAATCCCTCTTTGGTTTACGAACCTGGCGTTGAACGTTCCATTGTTTCTTCTCGCTACTAAAATAAAAGGATTTAAGTTTGTAAAAAAAGCACTTCTGGGTGATCTCTCACTTACGGTCTGGCTGGCAATACTTCCTTCATGGAAGTTGTCCGCAGATCTTTTGCTGGTTGCACTTTATGGAGGTCTTTTGCAGGGAATCGGAATTGGTTTTGTCTTTCTGGGAGGCGGAACCACCGGAGGAACTGACCTTCTGGCAGCCATCATCCAGAAATATCTGAGACACTACTCTATTGCACAGATCATGCAGTTTGTAGACGGTGCGGTAGTTATTGTCGGTATGTATGTATTTGGTGTAGAACGTGCGCTTTATGCTATCATAGCAGTATTTCTTGTAACAAAAGTTTCGGATGGTATTATTGAAGGCCTTAAGTTTTCCAAATCTGTTTATATTATTACAGATAAGCCGGATGAAGTTGCGAGAATGGTAATAGAGGATATGGATCGTGGAATTACCGGTATTCCTGCCAAAGGAATGTATTCAGGAGAAGATAAACTTATGCTCTTTTGTGTGGTTGGAAAGAAAGAACTCGTGCAGCTGAAAGAGAAAATTGATGAGATCGATGAGAAGGCATTTGTCATTGTAGGGGATGCAAGAGAGGTTCATGGAGAAGGATTTATAGAAAAATAGATATTATACACAAAAAAAAGTAAAAAAAGAATCAGTTTGGGCTTTTATTTTTGGTGATTCTGTATTAAAATAACACATAACGAAGGAATGCTATGGGGAAATGGGAGAAATACGCATAAAAGCGAGAAGGGATGTAAGCAGATGATATCAAATCAGGTACTACAGAATACACTAGAAGGACTTAAAGAAATATCCAGAACAGAATTCTGCATCATTGACACAGAAGGGAAGGTTCTTGCAACAACATTCGCAGACTTTTCAATTCAGCCAGGAGATATACAGGCATTTGTAGAATCACAGGCAGACAGCCAGCTCGTAAAAGGATTTCAGTATTTTAAAGTCTGTGATGACTATCAGTTAGAATATGTACTGGTGGCACATGGTGATGACGAAGATACTTATATGGTAGGAAAGCTTGCAGCATTCCAGATTCAGAATCTGATTGTTGCATATAAAGAGCGCTTTGACAAAGACAGCTTTATCAAGAATCTTCTTTTGGATAACCTTCTTCTTGTGGACATTTATAACCGTGCAAAGAAACTTCATATTGACGCAGATGTGCGTCGAGTAGTTATGATTCTGGAACTTCAGCAGGAGAAGGATCACAGTTCCATGGAGAGCGTGAAGAGTTTCTTTGGCGGTAAGAGTAAAGACTTTATCACAGCTGTTGATGAAAAGAGCATTATTATTGTTAAAGAACTGGAAGACGGTGAGGGATATCCGGAAATGGACAAACTCGCACATGCAATTCTTGATACACTTGGGCTGAATCAGAATGAAGAGACACATATTGCATATGGTACAATTGTGAATGAGTTGAAAGAGGTTTCACGTTCTTATAAAGAAGCAAGAATGGCTTTGGATGTCGGAAAGATCTTCTTTGGCGAAAAAGATGTTATCGCATACAGTTCTCTTGGAATCGGACGTCTGATCTATCAGCTGCCGATCCCGCTGTGTAAAATGTTCATCAAAGAAATTTTTGAAAACAAATCACCAGATGATTTCGATGAAGAAACACTAGTTACGATTGATAAATTCTTTGAGAACAGCCTGAATGTTTCCGAGACATCCAGACAGCTCTATATTCACAGAAATACACTGGTATACCGTCTGGACAAGCTTCAGAAGAGCACAGGACTGGATCTTCGTGTGTTTGAAGATGCAATCACATTCAAAATTGCTCTGATGGTTGTCAGATATATGAAGTACATGGAAACACTTGAGTACTGATAATTGATGCTCATGTGTAATATGAAATTTTCGTGAAATTAATAAAAATACTTGCATTCGGTCAGGAAATATGTTACAACTTTGTTACGAAATGTTGATTATACCGCAGGATGCATCTTAATGCTGCCGGGATGCTGGCAGCATTTTTTATGCAACAGGAGATTACTTTGTGATGTTCCTGCTACATAAAAACGATCCGCGAGGATGCGACCAGATGCATATGGAAGTTAGGATAATATTATATTCTGAAACCAGATGTAGATAGAGGAGGATAATATGGAAACGATGATCGATCTGATTGATGTGACAAAATCGTATGGCAAAGGCCTTCCGGCTGTAAACCATGCAAATTTGCACGTTGATAAAGGAGAATTTGTTTTTGTGGTAGGAAGCAGTGGATCAGGTAAATCTACGCTGATCAAGCTTCTGATGAAAGAACTTGACAGTACCAGTGGACAGTTGATTGTCAGTGGCGAGCGACTGGAGAAGATGAAACATCGCCGCGTTGCAAAATATCGCCGTAAGCTTGGTGTTGTATTTCAGGACTTCCGTCTTTTGAAAGACCGTAATGTTTATGAGAATGTGGCTTTTGCACAGCGTGTAATCGGGAGACCGACCCGTGTGATTCGAAGACGTGTACCGGAGGTGCTTCAGGAAGTAGGACTTGCTGAAAAATACAAATCTTATCCGGATGAACTTTCCGGTGGTGAGCAGCAGAGAGTTGCACTGGCGAGAGCACTTGTAAATCGTCCGGATATCCTTCTGGCAGATGAGCCGACCGGAAATCTTGATCCAAAGACTTCAGAAGAAATTATGAAGCTTCTGGAACAGATCAATGAACGTGGAACTACGGTTCTTGTAGTAACTCACAATAAAGAAATCGTCAATGCAATGAAGAAACGAGTAGTTACCATGCACGACGGTGTGATTGTCAGTGACGAGAAAGAAGGAGGATATCATGAGGCCTAGTACAATCTGGTATACCCTCAAACAGGGTATCAAAAACATCAAGAGAAACTGGATGTTTTCTATTGCATCTATCCTGACGATGGCTGCCTGTATCTTTCTGGTAGGTATTTTTTATTCACTTGTGACAAATGTTGACAATATTGCACAGAAAGTCGAGCAGGAAGTTCCGGTAACTGTATTCTTTGATGAGGGAACTACGGAAGAACAGATGCAGGAAGTCGGAAATCTGATCCAGGCACGACCGGAAGTTGAGAGAATCGAATTTGAATCTGCAGATCAGGCATGGGAGAACTTTAAAGACAAATACTTCCAGGGATCAGATGCAGCAGAAGGATTTAAGGATGATAATCCACTTGTGAATTCAGCAAACTATCATGTTTATCTGAATCAGATTGAGAAGCAGACAGAACTGGTAAATTATATTCAGGGGCTGGATCATGTTCGAGAGGTAAATCAGTCTGAACAGGCAGCAAATACCCTTGGAAGCTTTAATAAACTGGTTTCTTATGCATCTATGGTAATCATTGCGATTCTGCTGATCATTTCAATATTCTTGATCAGCAATACGGTATCGGTTGGTATTTCCGTACGTAAAGAAGAGATTGGGATTATGAAATATATTGGTGCGACAGACGCATTTGTACGTGCACCATTTCTTCTGGAAGGTATGGTACTTGGAGTGATTGGCGCAGCTATTCCGCTTACAGCACTGTATTTCCTGTACAACTCAGTTGTAGAGTATATCCTGAATAAGTTCAGCGTTCTTACAGGAGTTGTTGCTTTTATTCCGGTATGGCAGATTTATCAGACACTTCTTCCAATCGGTCTGGCTCTTGGAATTGGAATAGGTTTCCTGGGAAGTCTTATTACAACAAGAAAACATTTAAGAGTATAAAAACAGAAATTAATTATTATGCGGCATGGAACTTCAGGTTCTGTGCCGTTTATGCTATTTGTTAAAAGATGTCGGGGCAAAAGCCCTTACCCCTGATAATTATGGAAAGGAAAGGCAAAATGAAACATAAAGAGTATGCAAAAGGGATTTTGACAGGTGTATTGATCACCGCGCTTGCAGCAGGCGGACTGCAGGTAGCGCATCAGAAGATGAGCAGTAGTGTTCTGACAGATTCTGCAACTGTAGAAAAGGTGGAGTATCTGGAAAAACTGATTGATCAGGAATATCTGGGAGATATTGACAAGAGTGATCTTGCAGAGGGAATCTATGCGGGTCTGTTATATGGTTTGGGAGA
Source organism: uncultured Blautia sp. (assembly GCF_934372025.1). Lineage (GTDB taxonomy): Bacteria > Bacillota > Clostridia > Lachnospirales > Lachnospiraceae > Blautia_A. Next base: position 8,988 of record NZ_CAKROJ010000051.1, on the reverse strand, counting down.
TGTTTATTCCAGATATTATACGGCAGAAGAATATGCACAGGAAACAGCGTCAACAGATGGATCTTATGTAGGCATTGGAGTATCTATTCAGAAGAATAAGAATGGCGGTGTACAGATTGCAGAATGCTACGAAGGAGGGTCCGGCAAAAAAGCAGGACTGATTTCCGGTGATGTGATAACAGCAATTGATGATACCGATGTAACGGATATGGAATTATCCGAGGTAGTTCGTCTGATCAGGCAAAATGAAGGCAGAAATATTGTGTTAACGGTGCAGAGAGAGAATGAAGAGAGTCCGCTCAGTATAACCGTGGAAGTGACAAATGTGGAACTTCCGGCAGTGTTCAGTGAAATGTTGGACGAAGAAACTGGTTACATTCAGATCACACAGTTTACAGGCGTTGCACCACAGCAGTATAAAGAGGCATTTGCTGATCTGAAAGAGCAGGGTATGGAGAAAATGATCGTGGATCTTCGAGACAATCCAGGAGGCCTTCTCACTTCTGTCTGTGACATTTTGAGGGAGATTTTGCCAAAAGGACGGATTGTATATACGGAAGATAAATATGGAAACCGAGAGGAAGAAACCTGTGACGGGGAAAAGGAACTGGATATGCCACTGGCGGTTCTGGTTAACGAAAGCAGTGCAAGCGCATCGGAAATTTTTGCAGGGGCAGTGCAGGATTATGGAATCGGAAAAATTGTTGGTACGACAACCTATGGAAAGGGAGTGGTGCAGGAATTAAGACCATTGAATGATGGAAGTGCAGTGAAACTTACAATATCTGATTATTATACTCCAAATGGAAATTCTATTAACAAGGTAGGAATCAAACCAGATATTGAAGTGAAGCTGGCAGCAGAACTTCTGAATAAAACAGATATCACTCATGAAGAAGATAATCAGCTTCAGGAAGCAAGGAAAGTGCTGGAGCAGAATTAAAATAATGTAAGATAAAATTAACAAAATTAAAGAAAATGTAAAAAATGCTTGCTTTTTATTCAAATATTCCTTAAAATACAACAAGAGAGGTTGAATATGACATGAGGGGTTTAACATGTTTTTAAGAAAGGAACGATGAAATGAGCAAGACAGGCAAAATTAGAAGAAGTATTGCACTGGTGTTTATGTTGTTTCTGATGTTTGGCGCAGTTCTGGTAACAGAGACTCCTGTTCAGGCAGGATCCAGTATCAAAACAGCAACTGTGAAAACGAAAATCAAGGGGTCGAGCATTAAAGCACTCAAAATCGAATGGAATAAGATTTCTTCTGCACAGGGATATGTGATTTACAGAAGAGAGTCTGTTAGAAAACCTTACAAAAAGATTAAAACAGTGAAGGCATCAAATACTACATATCTTGACAGACGTCTTACACCAGGAAAACCATACCAGTATGCAGTTCGTGCATACCGTAAAGAAAAGGGTAAAATCGTCTACAGCAAGTATGTGGCTGCTACGGGTGCAACCCGGCCGACATCTACTACATCAACTGCAAAAGCAGTATCCAGCAACAGAGTCAATGTATCATGGAAAAAGACTGCGCGTACAGATGGGTATCGCATTTACCGGAAGGCAGTCAGTGGAAACTGGGCTATCGTTGCAGATGTTTCAAAAACCCAGTCTTCTTATGCTGATGGAAAAGTAATGGCAAATACAAAATATGTTTATACAGTTCGTCCATACAAAAAGGGCGGCGGTGTGAAATATATGGCAGCGATGACACTGAGTAATCAGGTTACTACACCAGAGGCGGTGGAGGACTACGGGAATTCTCCGGTCAGTACCAGTGAGTTTACTGCTGCAGAGCGGGATGTTATGAAGAAGATCCTCTATGCAGTAGAGACTGGCGGACAGGTATATGGACAGCAGGATTATGCGGATTTTACAGAAGCACATACGAACAGTTCAATAGAGAATGCCATTACGATCGGAGCCGGACAGTGGTATGCTACAGAGGCACAGAGGCTTCTCAAAGTAATCCATCAGAAAATGGGCGATGCTGAATGGAAAAAATATGATACATCTAATAAACTGTGGAAAGATGTATGTAATGAGGACTGGTCAGAATATAAAAAGACTACGTATAAGAACATTATTGTGAAAATCATCAGTTCAGAGATTGGAATCAAATGTCAGGATCAGCTCATGTATGAACAGATTACAGAATATGAGAAAGAAATCCGTAATCTTGGAGTGAAAGATGTCCAGGCAGTCGGAATGTTTATCAATATCCGTCATCAGGGCGGTTATGGTGCGGTTACTCGAGTTCTGAAAAAAACATCAAAACCTGTCAATCTTATCAATGTTTACAATGCACTTGCTTCAGATACCGGAAATCAGGTAGGAACATATAAAACAAGACAGGCAAAGGTATATCAGTGGCTGTTGACATACATGAAATAAAATATCTGGAAAAAGGCTGGATTTCTTCGGAAAACCGGCCTTTTCTTTGTTGAAATCCATTGCACAGAAAAGCAGGGAGATGCTATAATGTTATAGAATTTCTGTGGCTGCAGCTTGAAAAACAGATACAGCCATTTTGTAAAATAAGGAGACCGATCATGATTTTAACAGATGATAAAGTATATACGATGTCGCTTGAGACAGAAAGCAACAATATGGACAGTGGGCTGATCAATAATACAACAGAACTGGAATTCACAAATAAAGAACTGCTTCATGCAATGGTTACCTGTGGAATGCCGATACAGAGATTGACAGCTGCTTTTCCAGAAAAGAAACGTCTGGAGTTTTTGTATAAACTGTTTCTTGTGGAGACAGCACTGGATGCAGAGGGCGATCGTTTGAAAAAAGCGAAAAAGACTGCATATCTGGATTCGTCGGAAAAAAGTGTGATTTCCTATTATATGGGCATGTTTTTTACAAAGATGATCAGTCACAGATTATATAAATCGGAATATCTGACAAATCTTAATCTGATCGAGACTCCGGATGGTAAAGAATTTATTGATTTTTTTGCCAGTGAGTGGAGACCGGAAATGATTGGTTATAAACCGGATACACAGAAATGGAGTGTATGGGAAGCCAAGGGAGGAAGCAATTACCGGGAACAGGCACTGAAGAAGGGCGCTGCCCAGCTGAAATCAATTGGTACGCTGAACAGTTCAAAGCCAGATCCGGCTGCTGTCTGTATGACCTATTATGATCACGGATATCTGTGCGGTATTTTACGGGAACCTGAGGGGGATACAGAGGGTGAACAACTGAAATTCAGCGAAGAAGCTTTTTATAAAGCATATTACAGACCAATCTGCGAGCTGTTTCTGGATAAAGGGAGCAATCTCAGAATGTATGACGGATATGCAGAGGTATCACTGGAACTCCCTTATTTTACAGAAGATTACAGGGAGCCGGATGAACGCAAGCTTTGTATAGGAATTTCCCGGAAATTACTGAATCAGCTGATGGAAGAGGATTATTCTGCAGTTGCGGAGTCCAGAAGAAATGTGCAGGAAGAACACTGTCCGGAAGGGGCATATATGGGTATTGACGGTATTTATATAAGATGAAAAACAATTTTAATCAAATATTGTAATCAGACCGTTGATATGGCATAATAGATAAGGAATGTTAACAACAGGAAAAAACAAAGTTAAGAAAACGTAAAAAAATACTTTACAGAAGACGCTGTTCCTGAGAATGTGGAAGGAACAGCTGCAGAGGAGAAAAAAATGACAGTATTTTCAATGATCTTATCTTTGCTCTCGGGAGTTGCATTATTTCTTTTTGGAATGTCTCTGATGGGCGATGGCTTGAAACTGGTGGCTGGTAATAAGCTTGAGGCATTCTTGTACCGTATGACGAATACTCCGCTGAAGGGCGTTGCACTTGGTACCTGCGTTACCAGTGTGATTCAGTCTTCATCAGCAACCACAGTTATGGTCATCGGTTTTGTAAACTCTGGTATGATGAAACTGAAACAGGCAATTGGTATCATCATGGGAGCGAATATCGGAACAAGTATCACAGGATGGATTTTATGTCTGTCTTATATTCAGGGATCCGGTGGTATTGCAAGTATTCTTTCTACAGCAACCATTTCAGCAGTAGTAGCAGTAATTGGTATTATTCTTCGTATGTTCTGCAAAAGATCTGTACATAAGAATATCGGAAACATCATGCTTGGTTTCGCGATTCTGATGACAGGTATGCAGACAATGAGTGGGGCAGTAGCACCACTACGCGAAAGTGCAGTTTTTATCGATATGCTGACAATGTTTTCCAACCCGATCGCAGGTATTCTGGTTGGTATTGCATTTACAGCCGTGCTGCAAAGTGCATCTGCGACAGTCGGTGTATTGCAGGCGCTCTCTGTAACAGGAATCCTTACGTTTGCAAGTGCATTTCCGATTGTTCTCGGTATTGGTGTAGGTGCGGCCTGTCCGGTACTGATTTCGGCAATCGGCGCCAATAAAAATGGTAAGAGAACAGCGTTGATCTATCTGATGAATGACCTGTTCGGACTGATTCTCTGGTCTGTGATCTTTTATACTGTGAATGCAGTTGTACATTTTGGATTTATGGATATGATCATGAGTCCGGTAACGATTGCGGCACTGAATACAGTATTCCGTGTGGCAACTGTTGTAGTGCTGTTTCCATTTATTCCGAAGCTTGAAAAGCTGGTATGCTATCTTGTGAAAGACAGTGCAGAAGAACTGGAAGATGAAGCTGACTTTGATCTTCTTGAGGAACGTCTGATCAATTATCCGGCACTTGCAATTGCACAGTGCCATCGTGCGATGAATGGCATGTCCAAGAAGCTTCGTAAGAATGTCAACAGGGCAATGAATCTTCTGAATGACTATCAGCAGGATAAGTATGATAAGGTTCAGCGCAAGGAAGATCTGATTGACAAATATGAAAGCCGTCTTGGCGAATATCTGATTCAGCTTACCAAACGTGAGATGAATACGGTACAGACTACACAGGTTTCTTTGTATCTGCATACGATCAATGACTTTGAACGAATTGGTGATCATGCATCCTATATTGCTCATATGGCGAATGAAATGCATGATAATCATACAGAGTTTTCTCAGGAAGCCTGGGATGAACTGAATGTTGTTATGGGAGCAGTCCGTGAGGAAATTAATGTGACCTGCAATGCTTTTATGCAGGATGATAAGGAAGCAGCACAGAGAGTTGCACCGCTTGGTGCAGTTATCACAAATCTTTGTGATGAACTGAAAATGCATCATGTAGAACGTCTCAGCAAAGGTTCCTGTGGACTGGCAGAAGGAACAGTTTTCAATGATATCCTTAATAGTTTTGGCCGTATTGCAGCGCACTGTGCAAGTGCGATGACAGCACTTCTGAAGAGTGGGGATACAGATGCTGATCCACACATCCATGATTCAAAGATTTATCCGACAGACAGCTGGGAATATTACACGTTCTTTAATGAGTATCGTCAGAAATACGATGTGATCGACAATGCGCAGCATGTTCTCAGCATGGAGCCGGAAGAAGTGGAATAATGTTCGACTTGAATAAAATCTTATAAATCAACAAACCAAAAGTACAGGGCAGAGGTCCTGTACTTTTTGCATTGTTAATAATGTGTTTTAATGGTATACTATACATAGTTATAAGAAAATTCGGAAAAGAGGATAGACAATATGAGAGAATATGTGATTACCACGGATAATAATTCAGATCTTCCAGAGGAATATCTGAAAGAACACAGTATTGGCTGTATGTATCTGAGTTATGCTATGGATGGTAAAAACTACAAACATGGAAGCTTCCTTCCGGTTCATGAGTTTTATGATGCAATGCGTAATGGTTCCATGCCGACTACATCACAGGTAAATCCGCAAGATGCCAGGGCAGTCTTTGAACCTTTTCTGAAAGAAGGAAAAGACATTCTTCATATTGCATTTTCTTCAGGGTTAAGTGGTACATATAACAGCAGCCGTATTGCAGCTGAAGAGCTTATGGAAGAATATCCGGATCGAAAGATCATTGTTGTAGATTCATTAGCAGCATCTCTTGGCCAGGGATTGCTGGTTTATCTTGCTGCAGAAAAGAAAGAACAGGGCGAAGATCTGGAAACGGTTGTAAAATGGACGGAAGAAAACAAACTCCATATGGTACATCTGTTTACAGTTGATGATCTTAACCATTTATACAGAGGTGGCCGAGTATCAAAAACAACCGCGGTTGTAGGAAGCCTTCTGAATATTAAACCAGTTCTTCACGTAGACAATGAAGGCAAACTTACTGCTATTGGCAAGGTGCGTGGACGTAAGAAAGCACTTCAGGAACTGGTAAAACTCATGGAAGAGAAACTTGGCAGCTATCACGATAAATGTCACACGATTTTTATCAGCCACGGTGACTGCGAAAGCGATGCCCAGTATCTGGCAGAGAAAGTAAAAGAAAAATATCAGATCAATACGATCATCATGAATCAGGTATGTGCTACGATCGGTGCACATTCCGGCCCGGGAACAATGGCGTTGTTCTTTGTTGGAGATGAGAGATAATATAATTAAAGAATGAAAAGCACAGAACAGTTATAATTGTTCTGTGCTTTTTTCTCTTTTATAGGTTGTTTTCAGTCTGAAAAAATTCACAAATCATGGTAAAGTGATTCTGGCAGTTTTGGAAGTTATAAAAAAATAGAACTTTTGTGTGTTTAGGGCTAGCCGATGAGCTGGCATCTTGGTACAATATAAAAATGGATATGCACTGATGTCGGTAAGAGAAAGGATATCGTAACTGTTCACAGGTAATATCCCGCGAGGCGTTTTGCCATGAATATGGCAAAATCCCGAGACATACGGGGCAAAATGCCATCACCGAAGGTGATTTGGAATGCATTTTGACCAAGTTACTGAGAACGAAGTGAACAGTAACAGGATATCCTCACTGGAATAGATATCGAATAATTTGGAGAAAATTATATGAAAAAGTTTAAGATAAATATACAGAGATATATCTGCATTTCATTATGCCTTGCTTTATATATTGCTGTGCTTCCCATTCCTGTATCAGCAGAGAAAGCAAAAAACCAGATAGTCAGAGTAGGCTGGTATGAAGGAACCTATAATACCACAGGACTAGACGGTAAGAAGAGAGGCTACAGTTACGAATATCAGCAGGCAGTGGCTACGCATACTGGATGGAAGTATGAATATGTGGAGGGAAACTGGGCAGAACTGATGAGTATGCTGAAAAGTGGAGAAATCGATCTGCTGGGAGGTATCTCCTATGCAGAAGAACGTTCCACTTCCATGCTCTTTTCAGAACTGCCTATGGGTGAGGATAAGTATTACCTTTATGTGAATCCTTCTGATACGGATATTTCAGCTTCAGATCTGACTACATTGAATGGGAAGAAAATCGGGGTGATGCCGGATACACTTTCTGCCAGTCAGTTTTGTGAGTGGGAGAAAAATCATGGAGTGGAGACACAGCTGGTTGATATTATCAGTGCAGATGATGCCCGTCAGAAACTACAAAATCATGAGATTGACGGATTTGTTTTAAATGAGTCTCCACAGTGGGAAAGAGACAACATTTCTCCCGTGCTTCTGATCGGCAGCTCCTATAATTATTTTGCAGTCAGCAAAAAACGTCCGGATCTGAAAGAAGAGCTGGATCAGGCAATGCAGAAAATACAGAGGGAGAATCCTTTTTATGAAGAAGATCTTTATAAGAGGTATCTCTCCGCAAATTCTCTTGAAACTCTTACGGATGAGGAGCAGAACTGGCTGAAACAGCATGGGGCGGTCAGGATTGGATATCTGAAAAATGATGTGGGTGTCAGCCTGGTGGATGCAGAGTCAGGGGTACCGGTAGGAATTATTAACGATTATATCAGTCTGGCTTCCGATTGTATTGGAGAAAAAAGCATAGAATTTCAGCTGACAGGCTTTGATTCCCAGGAAGAAGAGCTGCAGGCATTAAAGGATAACAGGATTGATATGATTTTTCATATGAATCAGAATCCATATGAAGCTGAGCAGAACGATATTGTATTGTCAAATACTGTTTTTGAAGTCAATGTTGCAGTGCTCACAGGTGTTGAGAAGTTTGATGAAAACGGAGAGAATACAGTGGCGGTGAGCAGAAGCAACCTGCTGGGAAAGTGGTATATTTCTTTTAATTATCCTTTCTGGAAAATAAAGGAATATGATTCATCTGCCAAGGTTGAAAAAGCAGTTCAAAGTGGTGAGGCGGACTGTTTTGTTGTAAATGCAGGACAGTCATTAAAGACGCTGGAGGACAGCAAAATGCACAGCGTTTTTCTTACAAAATCCGGCGATTCCTGCTTTGCAGTTACCAGGGAAAATACAACATTAATGAATATTCTGAATAAAACCATTCAGACTCTGCCTGCTTCCAGACTTTCAAGCCTGTTTTCCGTATATGAAAACACACCGGGAAAGGTGACTCTGGCAGAATACATAAAGGACAATCTGCGGGTAGTTTCCATTGGCTTTGTAAGTGTGACCCTGATTATTATACTGATTATAGGTTATCTGATGATGGAAGCAAGAAAAGCCCAGATTCAGGCAGAAAAGGCCAATGCTGCCAAATCAGATTTCCTTTTCAATATGTCGCATGATATCCGGACACCGATGAATGCCCTGCTGGGTTACAGTGAGCTGATGAAAAGGGAACTGACAGATCCGAAGCTTCTGGATTATCAGGAGAAGATGGAACAGTCTGGAAATCTGCTGCTGTCTATTATCAATAATGTGCTGGACATGGCCAGGATTGAAAGCGGTAAGGTGGAACTGGATGAGAATCATATGAAGATCAGAGATATTTATCAGGGAGTTTACAAAATTTTTCAGGCAGAAGCGGAGAAAAAGGGGATTCACCTTAAGATGGAATACGAGGTGCGGCATGAAGAGGTAATCTGCGATGAGATAAAGAACCGGGAAGTTTTCCTCAATCTGCTCAGCAATGCGGTAAAATATACAGCTTCAGGGGGAATGGTTACCATAA
>NZ_CAKROJ010000050.1 GCF_934372025.1 uncultured Blautia sp. | reverse complement strand
ATACTTTCGCTTTAATGAAAAACTGAAATTTCAGGAAGAGCGGCAAAATCTTCTCAAAGAAATCGATTCTGTCATAAATGAATCATAATTCTGCAAAGTAAAGAAAAAAACAGGAAGGTGATCTCCTCTGTCGGGAAACACTTTCCTGTTTTGAACTCTTATTTTTAATCTGACTCTGCCAGTCATTATCGACTGAAGCCACCCTGCATCTTTCTTCGATATCTGCTGTTCTGACGCTCCAGTATCTGTCGAAATTCAAATACATACATACAAAATGACATTGCCATACACACTGCACATGCACCGATCAGCACATTTGAAGTCGCATACAGAAGTCTTGGTCCCACAAGCAAAATCAGCACCACCGCATAGGTTACTGCCGTATTCAGTTTGCCATGCCACTGAGCTTCTACCGTTTCTCTGGTCTCCATCAGTACCTTCCAGGCTATAAATGCCGTATGACATTCTTTGACTACAAACAAAATCAGAACAAGCTTTGCCAGCGGATATCTTGGAATCAGATATGCGATCATCGCACCCTGCATGGCCTTATCCGCTACAGGATCCAGAATACGTCCTACACGACTGACACTGTCAAACGATCTTGCAATCCTTCCATCCAGAATATCTGTGAGTGCTGCTGCAATGATGAGCAGAACAAGTACTCTCCTGTATTCTCCGACGCCATATCTCTCAAAAGTTCCAAAAAACGCAATAGCCAGACACAGACGAACTGTGCTCAGTAAATTCGGAAGCGTACAGATTTCTCTGCGTGTGAACACTTCTGACAATCTCTTCTGTCTTGCAGGGATCACCCTGTAAAACAGCTGGTAACAGAGAATATTCAGAATCAATGCTGTCATGACATCTGCCACACTGTGCTGCTTAAGGAACATCGTAGACAATACGATGGATACAGTAAGTACGATCTGACCGACCGTAAAGACTTTATTTTTTCTGCAGCGTTCATTCTGATACAGTGCTATACAGCTTGCTGTTGCATTGAACACATGCATACTTGGGAAAATATTTGTCGGCGTATCGATCTTATATAAAAAGCGGATCACACTGATAAATATGCCATTGCCGGCATCGCTCAGATCTGGTCTCAGATGCTGTCCGTTCGGATACACATAGGAAATCAGCAGAAACAACGTCATGCCGACTCCAAGCGTTCCCAGATACTGATAATATTCTTTTTTACTCGGACAGGATACTGCAAAGTAAATCACCGTACCGATCAGGAAAAAGTACCAGAGTACATACGGAATTATAAAATACGGGCAAAACGGGATCCTGTCATCTGCTAATGAATGAATAATATGTATTTTCACATCACTCTGTTCCATTAACATGAAAGCTGCCATATAAAAAATCCCATATGCAGGTATGATCCATAAATGCTTTGACTGCTTCAGATAATTCAAAATATCACCTTTCTGTCCTTTCCGGCTGCGGTCTATCTGTTGCTCTTCACAGCAACCTGGGTCAATATAGATTATATTCGGACTTTCGATTTTCTGTAGCCTATAATATCCCTATCTTTCCAAATAATCAATCCACAAAATGCCGAAAATGTAAGGTTTTACAAAAATTTCATAGTTGTTTTATAAATACTTGAAAAAAAAGGAAGCGGCTTTACGCTACGCTTCCTCTTCTTTTCCGCTCGTCATTTTTACAGACCTGCTGAAACTCTCTTAACTTTTCTTTTGCCTCGGGGCTGAGATTCTGCGGTACCTGAATCCGAATTGTCACGTACTGATCACCATGCACGGACGGATTCTTCATCGAGACAATCCCCTTTCCTTTCAGACGTATCTTTCTTCCTGTCTGAGCCCCCTCCGGTATACGACAGATGACATCACCATACAGTGTGGAAACTCTGGCTTCACCGCCAAATACTGCAGTCGTAAACGGAATCTCTGTTGTCGTGTAAACATCCATGCCCTTACGCTCAAAACCATTTTTCGATGCTACATGGACTTTCAGAAGAAGATCTCCTGCCGGACCACCGTTGAATCCCGGATGTCCTTTGCCTTTCAGACGGATGCTCTTGCCATCTTCAATACCTGCCGGCACATGTACCTGCAGTGTCTGTGATCCATTTCCGGATGCATCGGAAAGGCGGATCATTTTGTCACAGCCAAATGCGGCATCCTCAAAACTGATACTTACTTCTGACTGCAGGTCACTGCCCTTCGCCTGAGCACTTCGTCCGCCGAATCCACCGCCAAAACCACTCTGGCTGTGGAAGCTCTGACCTCCAAAACCACTATTCTGGCTGCTGCCCTTACCGTGGAACATATTTCCAAAAATATCTCCGAAAATATCTCCCATGTCACCCATATTTCCATTTTCGAAATGGTATTCCCGATAGCCGCCGTTACCATCCTGATGGAAGTTAAAACCTCCAAAGCCACTGCCATCAAAACCGCCCTGACCATGGAAGCCCTGACTGCCGCCGGCACCTTCCTCAAATGCTGCAAAACCATACTGATCGTACAGTTTCTTCTTCTCATCATCACTTAAAATATTATATGCTTCTGTGATCTCTTTAAATTTCTGCTCTGCCTGTTTGTCCCCCGGATTCATATCCGGATGATACTTCTTGGCAAGCTTCCTGTATGCTCTCTTAATCGCCTTAGCATCGGCATCTCTTCCGACTCCAAGGACTTCATAATAATCTCTCTTAGCCATAATGCCACCTCCGGTTATATTCCTATAGAAAAGAAGATGCGGTCATCATTCCCGCATCCTCCGTCCTTATCTTTGTTCTATATGTAATATAACACGTGTTTTGCAGTATGTCAAGACCTCTTAAAAATAATCCGAAATATATGGTGTCTGCTGCTCGATCGCATCCTCCAGCATATCGATCGTCCATTCTGATGCCCTGATCCGACCGATCCTTGCCAGATATTCCGGGCGTTTATATCCCATCAGCATCGTCGTCATTGTCTGAATGTTGATCGTATCCTCACAGGATTCCATGATCCGCATGACCTCTCCATGTCCATCCCGCGAAATCGTCAGATGGAAATTGCCCTGGTTGCATTCCATGATCGGATCGACCAGACGGAATTTCCATTCACGGTCAAGCACACTCGGCTTAAACGGATACTTCTCAATAAAAGAGACAAAATCAACGATCCTTCCCATATAATATGGCGAGATAATTTCTTTGATACTTGCATCTTCAAGAAGAAATGCCAGCGGCTCATCTGTATATGTATCACCCTCAACCTGATTGATCATGGAAAAATGTGCCGCAACGAAGTTCCACAATCCTGTTCTTGCCTCTTCATTATTGAAGATCATATCCTTAATGTGAAAAACTTCCTTCGCGATCCAGTAGATCACATAACCATCCGGTTCATTTTTCTCATTATAGTACACTGCTGCCATGATATCATCAGAATCCCACAGCCAGTACTCATTCCACGCCAGATCATCACGAAGTATCGCACCATGTGTTCTCATTGCATAACGCCGGTAGGTTTCTTTCAGTTCTTCGCCCTCCGTATCAACACGGCGGACATCTCCCGGCACCTGATGATTTTTGGGAAGCTGATAATCTTTGATCTCATAGGAAATCTTATCCGAAATGATCTCCCATCCCTTACGTCTGTAATACGGGATAGAATATGGATAAAGATAACAGATATCCTGTCCACGTTCCTTCATGTTCTTGAGAGCCTGCTCCAGAAGCTTGTGCATCAGCCCCATATTGGAATATTCCGGATAGGTGCCAACACCTGTAAGCCCTCCCATCGCATAAGTCTGTCCAAAAATTCTTGCATGCATCGGATAAACTGCAACCTGCGAAACCAGAGTATCATTATCAAACCATCCAATAACATCTGCCTTTTCCATGGTTGGAAATTTGGCACGGATAATTTCTCTCTCCTGCCATCCAATGGAACTCAGTTCCTGTTCCGTCACCTGGAACACATAGCGGAGAAGAGCATTATACTGTTCCATGTATTCGCTGCCTACGGGTTTCATTTTCAGGTTTTTCTTGTTATTCATGATTCCTTTCCCTTTTCGCTGCTGTCCACAACAGCCTTTTCACCAACAAGTCCCATCCCTCCTAAGAGAGATGGGACTACATTTACGTTCTATCTAATGTTTACGAAGTGCTCCAACATGCACTTCTGACTTGAACTCAAAACTCCGGTTCAATAAGTCCGTAAGTATTGCCTTTACGTTTGTATACTACATTGACCTGCTCAGTCTCTGCATTAAAGAATACGAAGAAATTGTGTCCCAGAAGTTCCATCTGTACGCATGCATCTTCCGGATACATTGGTTTGATTCCGAATTTCTTGGTACGGATGATCTTAACTTCTTCATCCTCTTCATAATCCTTGTCCAGATATTCCTGCTGGAAGCTTCCTGCCGCCTGCTGCTTGTCAACGATTTTATTTTTGTATTTACGAAGCTGACGCTCAATGACTTCCTCTACCAGATCAATTGATACATACATATCATTGCTTACCTGCTCAGATCTGATAATATTTCCTTTCATTGGGATCGTTACTTCAATTTTCTGTCTTTCTTTTTCGACACTTAATGTCACAATAACTTCTGTGTCCGGAGTAAAATACCTTTCCAGTTTACCGAGTTTGTCCTCTACTGCGGTCTTAAGTCCCTGGGAAACTGTGATGTTCTTTCCACTGATAATAAATTTCATAGTCCCATCCCCTTTGCTGTTTATTTTGGATGATATTTCTATAAACAACAGTGTTAATATTGTTTGCTGTTTATGCAACCATTATAACACACTCTTCCGAATTTTAACACAACTTTACAAAAATTTTATCAAAATTCTGACGAAAGTTTTGTGAACAGCTTACTATTTCCGCAATCCTTACCTATTCTACTCCTGTTACACGCATCTGCAGGCTTCTTTTCGGGAGATTTTTCTCTGTCTGCGGACTTACAAGCAGCTCAGATGCCTTTTTGGACGCCACACAATACAGACCGATGCCTGCGCCTTCCGGTGCATCACTGCTGAGTTCCAGCTGATATGTTTTTCCCTTTTCTACCGGAACGGAATGCTTCAGGAATGAATATAACGCTGTATTTTCTTTCAGGCCATAAGTGTCTGTCTCCCGCTCATAAAGTACCTCTCGGGTTTCTTTGTCTCTGAGTACGATCTTCAGGCTGTAAAGTTCTGTTCCAGATTGTGCATACACACGAATCCGGATATCTGACAGTGTACTTCCATCTGAAGTGATTTCCTGTACAACTGGCTGATTTTCCTCAAGCATGACTACATTTTCCATTTCCATATTCTGACGGCTATTGTCTGTAAAAACAATTTTTCCCTGAAAAACACCCGCCACACAGACAGATAACGGAAGGACAAACGCTGCAACTCCAAATAAAAACGCTGCCCGGATCTGCCATACCAGACCTTTCGAAATCACGTTCCCTTTTTTCTTATGATAACGCGGATGTCCAAACACAGTATACAAAAGAAGTACCACCCACATTGCGGTACAGAGCAGCTCCTGATCATGGAATCTGTACACATCCCACATACGCACTGCAAAGGAACGGTCTCCTATCAGATATTTCAGAAATCCGCCATTTACTACGCTTTCATTGATCATACTCTGACTGCAGAATATATACAGCCCAAGCATAAATATACTTGTCAGCATCAGCATCAGATTGCCGTTTTCATTTATAAAAATATTCAGGACAAGGAACGGCACCATCAGAAGGATCCACTGCGGATTCCAACCGGAAAATCCAAACAGGGCAAAGCTTACTGCGACGCCGAAAAAAACTGCCCAGGAAGCCAGTGCCTCATCTTCTGTTGTTTTTTTCTGATATGCCCACACCAGAACAAATGCAGCAACTGCAGCCATCAGATTGATTCCGCTGAAAAATCCGATTGTAAAAGATTTCTGCACAGATTCCAGTGCTCCGAATCCAAACACACATCTCTGGAACGCAGGGGAATTCCAGTTTGGCAGGATCTCTACTGCCATTGGAATAAACATGATCACCGCATAACGCACCAGATTTCTGATTTTCTTTTCTTTCAGGAGAAGTAATGCTGCAAAATAAAGTACTGCCTGATATTTAAATGTTGCCGCCATACCAAACGCAAGTGCAAATTGCCACATTTTACCGCTGAAAAACAGGTAGACACCAAGTACCATAAAAAATACGGTAAAAATATCATACTGGCTGAAAATAAACTGGCTGAATACTCCCATCGGAAATACAAAAAAAGCAAATTTACAGAGGAGAGATTTTTTCTCCCCGAATCCCATTTTTCTGCCGATTTTGTACATCAGCTGTGCAGTAATAAAATATAAGATCACCGGCAGAAGCTTATACCACATATTGTTTATAAAGCTGTTGGTAAGAATCGCTTCCGGCGCATGTCCTGCCAGATAAAGCGGCAGATTCCAGATCGCATATGCAATAAATGTACTCGGCAGATAATTCGCCCAGTAGCCGCCTGACTGTTTATAGCTGGCTTCATAGAAGTCTGTAAAATGATGGTACATCAGAAACGAACGGTTTCCCGTCAGCCGGATATCACCATATACACAAGTCACAAACAGCCCTGCAAGAATCAGAATACTCAGAATCCAGTCCAGTCTGCAGAGGTCATTTCCACTCCAGAACTTCATATTCTTCCATTCTGCACATGTCCGGCTGAAAATTTTCTTTTTTCTTACAGTATTACTTTTTGAATATTTCATGTTCTCTCCCATAGTTCTCATTCCTTCGAAACATTTGCCGCATTTTCACTGTCTTCCTCGAAATTCAGTCGTTCCTCTTCCACAACGAGCGGTCTGTCAAGAACCCTGGTATTGATACTCAGCACATATTCTCCCAGAAGTCCGATAAAGAACATCTGCAGTGCACCAAGGAAAAACATTCCGATCACCATCGGTGCAACACCTGCGGAAAATCTGTCCCAGTACATCAGTTTCAGCACCAGATAAACAATTGCTGCCACAATGCTCAGTGCCCCGATGATAAAACCGGCAAAGGTTGCCAGTCTCATAACAACTTTTGAATAAGAAGTAATACCAATCATCGCATAATCGTACAGACTGTAAAAATTGTTTTTACTCTTTCCTGCGCGGCGTTTCGGCTGCATATATTCAATTGCCTTATAATCAAAACCAAGCTCTGCAATGATCCCACGAAGATACGGCATCGGATCATGGAGATCACGAACAACATCTACAAATTTTCTGTCGTATAATCCAAACCCGGTAAACTGGTCAATATGATCAATATCTGTGATCTTGTTGATCATTTTATAATAGCAGGAACGAACCCAGTACATACCTTTGCGTTCTTTACTCGCACTCTTGACACCGATTACGATCTTTGTTCCTTTTTCCCATTCATGTACGAATTGCGGGATCATGTCGACCGGATCCTGAAAATCTGCACACATACGAACCACACAGTCCCCATAAGCCTGTTTCATACCATAAACCGGAGAACGTGCCTGTCCGAAATTCTTCGCATTAAAGATTGCTTTGATCTTTTTGTTATTGGCGCATAATCCTCGCAGAAGTGCCTTCGTGTTATCTTTGGAATGATTGTCAATGAAAATGATCTCATAGTCATATTCGCTGAGATCACGTTCCATAACTTCACTCACTGCTTTGGAAAGAGGTACTACATTTGCCTCTTCGTTGTAGGTGGGAATCACCACCGAAATCTTCTTCCTCATTTTCTCTCTCCTGTGCTCTGGCCCATAAGCCAGGCAATTGTTTCCCTGATTCCATCTTCAAATGTATACTCCGGTACGAATCCGGTATCTTCATACAGATTATCTGTATCTGCACAGAGATTCATCACAGCCCCCGACGGATATGGTCTCATACCGATCCCCGGTTCTTCTGTTCCTGTAATCTCTGCCATTTTCAGGATGTATTCACGAAGTGGTCTCGCATGGCCGCTTCCCACACAGTAAACAGCTCCGTCTCTGCCCTTCTCTCCGATCAGATAATAAGCCCTTCCGGCATCCTTACTGTACAGATAATCCCAGCGCTGCAGTGCCGGTGTAAATTCTGTCGGCTCATTTCTCAGCATTTTGCGAAGACCGGATGCGATCATCGTCGTTTCTTTTTCATAGATTCCATAAACGCTGAAAATCCTCGGCCAGATACATTCCATTCCAAGTTCACGACAGAGCATTCCTGCAAGATGACCGGATGCAAGCTTGCTTGCACCATATGGTGTTGTCGGATTTGTCGGACTGTCCGGAGAAATCCGCTCCACATCCATCGGACCATACTCTGCCTGAGAACCGGCCCCGATAAAGCGTTTACAGCCCAGTGCACTGGCAGCTCTGACTGCCGCCAGCGTGAAGCTGATGTTTCTGCTCTGCAGCTCCGTACTCCTGTTACGGTTTTCTCCTGTATTTCCCCATGCAATATGATAAAAAGTATCGCAGTTTTCCGGGATAAGCTCCGGAAGCTGTTCCAGAGTTTCCAGACTACTGTCTATTAAATGTACCAGACTGCTGTCCGGCAGACGGTTCTGTTTAGCGGAAGATTTACGCACAACAGCATAGACTTCAATTTCATGTTTTATACATTCTTCGATCAGAGCCACCCCGATCATGCTGGTGGCTCCCGTCACAACAATTCTTTTCATTTCTTTCTCCATTTTTCCTTCCGGGACAGTTACTGACGCATTTTTTCCGGAAGCGGAACATACATGTTCGCCTCCAGCTCTTCCCTGTCAAGGAACGGATACATATCCTCAAGCGGTGCTGAGACCATACTTCCGTCCGGAAGTTTCTTTGCAGATGTTTTCGGCTCTGTCTTCTGATATTTTGTCACAAATACCTCGCAGACAAAAGCTCCGTCTGCATCCAGCGCCTCCCTGATCGCATCCGGAAGCTCCGCTGCCGAATGAACGGCTCTGTAAGGAAATCCATATGCCGGCATCAGCTTTGCAAGATCCGGAAAACTCAGATCTCTGCTTTCTTCTCCCACACCTACAAGCGGCGGAGCAAAATAACTCTGCTGTGTCTGCCGGATGGAATGATAACCCTGATTATTGATCACAAACAGCTTCACCGGCAGATGATTGTGACGGATCGTCTGCATTTCCTGAATGTTCATCTGCAGACTTCCCTCACCTGTCACACAGACAACCGGTTTGTCCGGCTGCGCCACAGCGATTCCCGTCGCTGCCGGAAGACAGAAGCCCATCGATGCAGTATTTGGATTTGTGATAAAACGCTGCCCTCTTTTGACGCGGAACGCCTGGCTTCCGGCAACTCTGGAGGTTCCCACACTGACCATCAGATTCTGTCCTTCCTGCATTGCCTTTGACAGTTCTTCATAAAACGCATAGATATTCGTGCATCCCTCTTCCATGGTTTCATAATGTTTCGCTGTTACTACCGGATATTTTTCTTTCCAGAGAAGACACTGCTTTCTCCATTCGTCTCCTTTAAACAACGGATGTCCTTTATCTGCGCCGCGTTTCTCTGCCTCAGCAAGAAGTCCGCGTATCAGTTCACCTGCGTCTCCGACAACCGGGAGGCTGACATGAAGACTCGGCTTCTTTAATTCATTTTCATCAATATCATTCAGGATCGTATAGCTTTCTCTCGCCCAGTCCTGATACTGGAAACCTGTCTGTGTAAACCCCTGACGGTTTCCGATTGAAAGCAGCACATCACTGTTCTGAAGAGTAAAGTTTCCCGGACGTGTTCCTGTACCCCCGCTTCTTCCTACAAAACACGGATGATCCGCTTCTATGGCATCCACACTGCTCATTCCGGTGATAACCGGAATTCCCAGAATATCCACAAGCTGATGGAATTCCTCGATCGCGCCGGCAAGACGTACTCCATTTCCCGGGAACAGTACCGGACGATGACTCTCCTGAAGTTTATCAAGAATTTTGCAGATAAGATCCTGCGGGATTTTCTTCGGCTCCTGCTCCGGATTCTCTTTCGGATCGTATGCTCTTAACGTATCTGTCTCAATGGTCGCACCCTGAACATCCAGCGGAATATCCAGCCATACCGGCCCCGGCCGCCCGGTCACCGCCATGTAGAGTGCTTTTTCCAGATGATACCGGATATCTTCCGGATGGATCACCATATGCGAATACTTTGTAATAGAAGAAACTACCGGAACAATGTTGCATTCCTGCACACCCATACTTCGAAGAGGAAGGCCGGATGCCGCAACAGTCGTTGCATATCTCGCCTGACCTGAAAAAACAAGCATCGGGATGGAATCCATCCATCCGCCAAGAACGCCTGTGATCGCATTTGTCGCGCCAGGCCCGGTCGTCACACAGACAGCTGCCATACGATTGTCCATACGCGCGTAGGCTTCCGCCGCCATCGCACAGGCCTGTTCATGATGCTGATACGTGCAGTGCAGCTTTGGATGATGACCAAAGGAGTCATTCATATGCATGGCTCCGCCGCCCGTTACGGTAAATACATCGCGAATTCCCCACTGTGCAATATATTCCGCTATATAATCAGATACTTTCTGTCTCATTCTGCCTGCTTCCTTCCATTACTTTCGTCTTTCCATCCCACTTATTCTCACAGACCATAAACTTGCCGGATGCCTGGATCGGAATCTGATCCACATAGGTCGTCTGAATTTCTGCATCTTCACCAAGATAATGTCGATATGCAGCAAGCAATTCTGCCTCATCCAGCTTATCTCTGTCCGCATTAACCAGCAGTTCGTATTCTTTCTCTCCCCACTGGATACATTTTGCCTGATAGACAATTCCCTCAAATTTAAGCAGTGTATTCATAAATACATGGATGGAAAGCGGTTCTCCCTTTGTATTGTACATCAGAGAACCTCTTCGACCATAAATCTCCATATATTTTGCATGCACACGCCCCTTCTGGTCACGCTCGATCCGCATTTTTCCGGTATCTCCGGTATCATAACGAACCATAGGAAATGTCTTATTATAATAATCTGTCACGACGATCCTGCCAAGCTCTCCTTCTTCTGCCGGCTCGTCAGAATCAAGCTTCAGGATCTCAGGGTAGAAATTATAGAGATCGATCGTATATTCCGGATCTTCACCAAGCTGGATCGCAATAAAACCATTTTCGTTATTTCCATAGGAGCGAACCGGAGAAAATCCAAACAGCTCTTTTGTCAGATCATAGGTTTCCTGCGGCAATGCCTCGCCCATAGAAAAAACCATCTCGACGGACCATTTATGAATATCTCTGTCGGTTCTTCTGATATACTGCGTCAGTGCTGTCAGTGCACTGGAGTAAGTGACCAGTACCTGGATCTTCTGTTTCTCAATATCGCGGCAGATTTTTTCCAGAGAATCGTCTCCCATATTGGAGATATCCACCATGATCAGATTATTTTTGAAAGATTTCCACTTACTGATCGTATTTTTTCCCTTTATCCACGCGCGGAACTCTCCACGCTTCATTCCCATGCGGAATCCGTTCAGTTCCATACAGGAAATAAAGTTCATATTTACTCTGCTCATTTTGTCACCATCGCAGAGTACCGTGAACGGTGTACCTGTAGAACCACTTGTACTGAGGCGATAAAGATTTCCCTGTTCCCTGCTGTTATCCACAAGAACCTGATCGTAATGTTCGATAAAATCACCTTTGGTCATTACCGGAAAATCCTTAAGCTCCTTCCACTCCGGATGCTCTTTATAATAAGGAGAATGCTGCTTTACATAATTCAGAAGTATCTGGAGTCTTCTCTCCATATATTCTTCTGTTACACCCTCCACAATTTCACGTTTATTTACTTCTTTTAATTTTTTGAGTCTGCCGCCTTTTGCAGCATCGAGAAGATTAAACACCACTCTTCTCAGAACTTCACCTGTCTGCATCGCTGCCTCCCTTATCCTTTCCTGCCTTTGCCAGTCCCAGAACGATCACTGCTGCCACTCTGAGAAGGTTCGCCCCCAGTGAGGCCCAGGCAAAACCAATCATACCATATGCCCTCGCTGCCAGCACAGAACTGATCAGCAGGATCACAAAATGTGCAAGCTGAATCCACAACTGCCATTTTTCATTCGTAAATGTAAGTACCAGAATAAATAAAAATGCAGAAAACAGTCCCAGGATCTGTGCAAGATTTACCACTGTGACCAGTCCCTTTACAGAATCATAAAGATTCCTGTAAAAAAGCCATACAAACAGAGGTGTCCCCACCTGACAGGCAAGAAAGAAGACAAAACTCACTCCACTGCCTGCAAGAACTGCCTTTCCAAACTGAGAACGAGTCAGAAGTTCCTTTCTCCTGGTCAGATAAGAAATCACGATCGTATTGATCGGAGCGATCAGAAGCACCAGCGTCTTACCGATCAGAGAAACCACATAATACCAGGTAACCTGCTCGTTTCCCAGAACCTGCTTGATCACAAGACGATCCATATTCATAGTCGTGTTTGTGATCAGATATGACAGCGTAAGAAAAAATCCTCTTCCAAGTGCTGTTGAAAAATACTGGCTTCTCTGAAAGAACTGATGAAAAATATTTCCTGTCAGTCCTACAAAAAGAAGCGCTGCACCCTCGCCGACAAGATAGATCCACACCCACTGACCAGTCACATAGTACACGCCAAACCCGGCAAGATACCCAAGTCCGATCAGCAGATAATAAATAAAATATCTCTGGTAGTTCAGATTCAGACGATATTCCACATCTCCATAATATCGAAACACCGTAAACATGAAGAGTACAAAGACTCCGACCGCCATAACAGGACCTTCCAGGCTGTTCCTTGACATCCAGAGTGCTGCTCCGCTGCCGATCGCACCGAATACAAGCAGGATCCAGTCATAATCTCCGTTTGTCACGGCATAATTTCTTCGGACTACAAGACGGCTGGTATTCAACGCCTGTCCGACAGAAGGACACACAATTGCAATCAGACCTGTAATATAAAGAAGTCCTCCAAGCTGCTCCGCACCCATAACTCTGTTCAGAAGCGGCGTGATCACGATCTGCAGAACCGCATTCATGAAGATCAGGCCGCCCATGGTATACAACGTATTTACTGCAATACTTTTTTTCTGTTTCTTTTTTTCCAATCTGTTTTCCTGCCTCTCTGTCAGCCACAGATTCCCCTGTGATCCTTATATTTCTCGCAGCGGTTTTCTATATACTTACGCTTTCCGGAGGCAAGAACCGGAATTTCGTCCACGATTTCTACTTTGATACGTGCTTCTTCACCCAGATACGGACGGATCCTGCGAAGAATTTCTTCCTGATCCATCTTCTCCTCCTCACCATTCAGCCAGATTGTATAATCCTTCACATCCTCCTGGATAAAGCGGTACTGCTTCACACCTTCTATATCCCAGAGGTTGTTGGTGATGATATATGGGGTCACTGCATTGCCGCTACAGTCATAAATGAGATCACTTCTTCGCCCGTAAAGTTCCGAAAGATACAGTTTAAAACGCCCGTTTTTCTCCTTGCGGACAGCCACTGCCGTGTCACCATTGTCATAACGAAGAATCGGAAATGCATAGTTAAAAAGATCTGTGATCACGATACGCCCCAGTTCTCCCGGTTCTGCCGGTTCGTCAGAATCCATCTTGAGAATTTCATAATAATACGTTTCCGTATCAATACGATAGCCCTCGTTATCTTCATTCTGAAGCCCCATGATGCCGTTTTCTTCATTGGAATACCAGGCTCTTACCGGACATCCGAACTGTCTTTCCAGCGTTCTGCGTACCGGTTCCGGCATAGTTTCAGAAATCGGTATGATTGCTCTGACACTGCAGTTACTGCAGTCTGTACCGGATCTGCGGATATAATCACTCAGTTCTCCAAGAGCTGACGAATATCCGACAAGACATTTCACCTTTTTCTTCTCGATCGTGCGGAACATTTCGGCCAGTGCCTTCTCATCCATGCGGGAGCTGTCCATCATGATCATGTTTTCCTGAATCAGCTGAAATTTACTTTTTTTGACATTATTTACCCACACGCGGATAAAAGCTTCCTTCATACCTATGTAATAGCCTGCTGCTGCGCCGAGAAAAATTCCTCCTGCCGTATTATGTCGGATCTTGTCTCTGTTCTGGATCATACGGAGCGGTGTTCCTGTAGAACCACTGGTGCACATCACACGGTTATCCGGTGCATCTTTGTATGTGGAAGAGAGAAAGCGGTCATACTGCTGACGAAACGTATCTTTATTTACCACCGGAAGATCTTTCAGTGAAATATCCTCCGGATAGTCTTTATAAAAATCAGTCGTTCTGACTGCATGCGCGATCAGATCCTGTATTCTTTTGTCTGTCTCTTTGATGGAAGTGCCCTCTTTCCAGGCATAGCGGATCTGGTCATAATATTCCCGGATTTTTCCGCCCTTCATCTTATCCAGCATCCAGAACCCCATCCAGCGAAGTCTTTCATCTAAAATCATATTTTCTCCAATCTGCTTTCTGTCAGTTCAGTGCTTCTTTGATCGCATCTGCCATTGCGGAAAGCATCTCATCTGTCATTCCCGGGTAAACACCGATCCAGAAAGTATCTCTCAGGATGCGGTCCGTATTTTCCAGTGTTCCGGCAATACGGTAGCCTTTTCCGGTCGCTCGCATCTGGTCGAAACATGGATGTTTTGTCAGGTTTCCTGCAAACAACATACGTGTCTGCACGCCTTTGGATTCAATTTCCTGAACCAGCTTGTTTCTGTCCACACCCTCACGGCAGGTGATCAGGAAACCAAACCAGCTAGGTCTGGAATTTTCACAGGCTGTCGGAAGGATCAGTTTGTCCTCTGTTCCCTTAAGTGCTTCCTTCAGATAATTGAAATTGTGGATTCTGCGCTTTACAAAGGATGGGAATTTCTTAAGCTGTGCACAGCCGACTGCTGCCTGCATGTCCGTTGCCTTGAGGTTATATCCAAAATGGGAATAAACATATTTGTGATCATATCCTACCGGAAGTTCTCCATACTGACGGTCAAAACGATGTCCGCACAG
>NZ_CAKROJ010000049.1 GCF_934372025.1 uncultured Blautia sp. | reverse complement strand
GAATTACCAGATAAGGAATGCCGGAAGAGAGAATATCGTCGAAAAAGAACTATAATATACAACTGGAGAATAAATATCGTGAATTATCGTGAGTTACTGAAAGACAAAAAACGTATTGTGATCAAAGTAGGTTCTTCCTCTCTGATCCACAAAGAAACAAATAAACTGGATCTTCGAAAACTTGAAGTACTTGTAAGAGAGTTAAGTGATCTTCATAATCAGGGCAAAGATGTGGTTCTGGTCACTTCAGGTGCGGTAGCAGTTGGTGCAGCTGCATTTGGTATGCACAGCAAACCGACAGAGCTTAAGAAAAAACAGGCTTGTTCGGCAGTTGGACAGGCTCGTCTGATGATGATCTATCAGAAACTTTTTTCTGAATATAATCAGATGGCGGCACAGATCCTGATGACCAAAAGCACAATGGTCAACAATCTGAACCGTATGTATGCGAGAAACACGTTTGAAGAGCTGATGACACTTGGGGCTATTCCGATTGTTAATGAGAATGACTCCGTCTCAAGCTATGAGCTGGAGATGCTGGAGTCCTTTGGAGATAATGATACACTGTCTGCCGTTATTGCAGGACTGATCGGAGCAGATCTTCTGATCTTGCTTTCAGATATCGATGGTCTTTTTACGGACGACCCGAATACAAACCCGAATGCGGAATTTATTGATATTGTGGAACATCTGGATGAAAATCTGCTGCGTATGGGCAAGGGACCTAAGAGTAAGGTAGGAACCGGTGGAATGGCAACGAAACTGACAGCAGCCGAGATTGCAACAGCTGCCGGTGCCGATATGGTCATTGCAAATGGCCGAGATTTCCATGTGATCCACAAGATCATGGAAGGCAGAAAATATGGCACATTATTTGTCGAAAACAAAAAAGAAGAATTCTTTCTGATTGATTATATAGAGCGACTTCTTTAATACGATTCAGGACTTTTCAGGAGGAAATAATTATGATGGATAATAAGAAAATAGACCGTATTAATACGCTGGCACATAAGGCAAAGAGTGTAGGTCTGACAGAAGAAGAAAAAGCGGAACAGGCAGAGCTTCGAAAGGAGTATATTGCCGCAGTACGTAAGAATCTCAGAGCACAGCTGAATAACATTGATGTCAAAGAGAACGATGGTTCTGTTATAAACCTGGGAGAAAAATATGGAAGAAAAAAAGGCAATTAGAAAACAGATCTTTGCAGCAAGAAAAGCACACACAGATCAGCAGATCGATGACTGGAGCAAAAAGATTGCAGAAACGGTCACTTCTCTTTCTGAGTACAGAGACAGTCAGAGAATTCTGGCTTATGCCGATTACAATCATGAGGTGATGACCAGATATATCATAGAAGCTGCCTGGAAGGATGGCAAAGAAGTAGCAGTTCCCAAAGTGGTCGGAAAGGACATGGTATTCTACAAACTGACCGATTTTGCACAGCTGGAGGCAGGGTATTTTGGCATTCCGGAGCCTGCACGCGGAGAGATCGTTCAGTGGGAAGAGGCCCTTATGATCATGCCGGGAGTGGCTTTTGACAGGGCAAATCACAGAGTAGGATATGGTGGTGGCTTTTATGACCGTTTTCTGGAAAAACATCCGCAGATCAGAAGAGTTGCGGTGGCATTTGAATTCCAGATGATGCCGGAGGTGCCGACGGAACCTACAGATATTTCACCGGAGATCATCGTTACAGAAGAAGAGATTTATCGTTTGAAATAAATTATTTTATAATGGGCGGAACTGCCCCGAGGAGGTTATGCTATGAATGAAATGCTGTTACAGCTTGGACAGAATGCGAAGGAAGCAGAAAATACTCTGCGTACCATAACCACAAACAAAAAGAATCAGGTACTTGCTGCAGTTGCACAGCATCTGGTGGAATGCACAGAAGAGCTTATCAGAGCAAATGCAGCAGATGTTGAGAATGGCAAAAAGAACAATATGCCGGAAGGACTTGTTGACAGACTTCTCCTTACACCGGAAAGAATCCAGGGGATGGCAGAGGGACTGCAGCAGCTTGTGGCACTGGAAGACCCGATCGGGGAAGTGACAGGAATGAAAAAACGTCCGAATGGTCTCCTGATCGGACAGAAAAGAGTTCCGCTCGGTGTCATCGGAATCATTTATGAGGCACGTCCGAATGTAACGGCAGATGCGTTTGGTCTTTGCTTTAAGACCGGTAATGTTGTGATCCTGAAGGGCGGCAGTGACGCGATTCATTCTAATGAAGCAATCGTAAAATGTATTCGTGAAACACTGAAGGCAAATGGTGTGACAGAGAACGCGATCCAGCTGATCCAGGATACATCCAGAGAGACAGCAGCCGAATTCATGAAGATGAACGAGTATGTAGATGTACTTATCCCACGAGGCGGTAAGGGACTGATCAAAGCGGTTGTCAACCAGAGTACGATTCCGGTCATTGAGACAGGAACGGGAAATTGTCATATTTATGTAGACGAGAGTGCAGATCTGGACATGGCAGTGGATATTATCATGAATGCAAAGACACAGAGAGTGGGTGTGTGCAATGCATGTGAATCCCTCCTTGTAAATGCCGGTGTCAAGGAAGCACTTCTTCCGGTTCTTGCAAAACGTCTCCAGGAAAAGCATGTACAGATGCGCGCAGATAAGGAAGCACTGCAGCTGATGCCGGGAGCCGTGGCTGCATCAGAAGAAGACTGGGGAACGGAATATCTGGATTACATACTGTCCATTAAAGTGGTGTATTCTGTAGACGAGGCTATTGCACATATCAATCGGTATAATACGGGACATTCTGAGGCAATCATCACCAATAATTATGCCAATGCTCAGAAATTCCTGGATGAAGTAGATGCGGCAGCAGTATATGTCAATGCATCTACCAGATTTACGGATGGATTTGAATTCGGATATGGTGCAGAAATCGGCATCAGTACCCAGAAGCTTCACGCCAGAGGACCGATGGGACTGCTTGCACTGACAACGACCAAATATATCATCTATGGAAACGGACAGATTCGTCAGTAGAGATGACAGTTGCTGTGAACGGAGTGAACAGTAACCGATAGCCTTTATACAGGACAGGTGATTTGACAATTAAAGAAGGCGTGTGTATAATTATCTATAGTTTAGAGATGCAAACTTTTTTGTGTGACAGGAAATTACTCGGTAATCTTCCTGTTACATAAAAGATAAGATTGATATACGCACTACGGGAGGACTGAAATTGAGACGAAAACAGTTATATGCTTTTATTTTGGCAGGCGCACTTGCAATGAGCAGTGCACCGGCAGCTGTATTTGCAGCTGAGGGCGAAACAGCAGCTGCATCTGAAGCATCAGAGGAGGCTCCGGCTGAAGGCGATTCTGCAGCAGATGACAGTTCTGCACAGGAGACTCCTGCGGAAGAAACTCCTGCACCTGAGACACCGGAAGAACCGGCAGCAGAAACACCGGTACCGGAGGCTCCAGTGACAGAAGCACCGGCAGAGCAGCCACAGGAGCAGGAAGAAACCCCGGCACCGGAGGTTACAGAAACTCCGGACGTTGGAGAAACTTCAGCGGGTATCCTGGTTACGATAAATGGTGTTACCACACCTTATAATACAATTCAGGAAGCGATTGACAATGTTCCTGCACCAACGACGGATGCAGAAGGCAATGTACAGATTCCTGTTGTTGAGATTACGAAGGATCAGAGTATTTCCGCACCGATCACGGTTAAAGACGGCAAACGGGTAAGCATCACTGCCACGGCACAAGTAAAGTTTACAAGAGCAGAAGGCTTTACAGATGAGATGTTTACAGTAAGTGGTGCTGACAGTGAACTTGCATTAGAAGT
The DNA here is from genome assembly GCF_934372025.1 of uncultured Blautia sp. Lineage (GTDB taxonomy): Bacteria > Bacillota > Clostridia > Lachnospirales > Lachnospiraceae > Blautia_A. The sequence goes on along the minus strand of NZ_CAKROJ010000049.1, from coordinate 11,217 downwards.
GGAAGGTGACGGAGCAAGCCTTACACTTGACGGTACATCAGCGGGTACTGTTAAGACACTCATTTCTGTGAGTGATTCCGCTTCACTGGAAGTATATGACGGAGTAACACTTACCAACAACATTACAACAGATAATGGTGGAGCCATCAGCAATAACGGCGGTAAGCTTATGCTGGCCGGTGGTACAGTAACTGCCAACACAGGAGCCAAAGGTGCTGTTTACAGTACAACAACGGTGTGTGTACAGGGTGGAATCCAGGTAACAGAGAATAAGAACAGTGATGGCGCAGCTGCCAACCTGTTCGTGGAGCTTGCAGATACATCTGAGCCGGCGGTTAAGGTGACAGGTGCGTTTGCGGAAACAGCAGCGGTTGGGTATACAGATGCAGCAGCTGAAGCTGGCAAGACCGTTATCGCGATCGGCAAAAACGAAGCGGATCAGCCGTATGTAAGCACAGAAGAATTTGCAAAGGCAGTAGCCGGATTTAAGTATGATGCAGCCGGATATGAATTTAAGGTTTCCAAGAGCGGGGACACGGCGACACTTGAGAAAACAGCAGATACACCAGAACCTCCGGTAGAGGAGCCGTTTAAGGTCACACAGGTTGGTCAGGTGACAGCTTCCGACTGGGAAAATTACAGTAAAGTGACTGTGCGTTTTACAGCTACAGAGGACTGTAAATATTATGGTATGTACGTAGATGGAAAAGCTTTTGACGATAGCAAAGCCCAAAAAAAAGCATCAAAAGGCAAAACCATTACACTTACTGCCAAGAACATATCATCTTCTGCTAAGTCAATAGTTATCTATGCCAAGAGTATTTCAACCGGTAAGACGACGACATGTGTAATTCCACTTGAGAATCGTCCGGCAAAACCGGCTGCGTTTGAACTCAAACAGCAGGGTGATGATACATGGTATAAGAACAATCATAATAAGCTGAAACAGGTCAAAGTTACGACAAATCATAATTGTAACTGGTATTATGAGCTTGTTGCATCCGGAACAAAAGCAGCTGATATAAAATATGACAAGAGCAAGAAGACAAAATCTGCCAAAGCAGGTTCTACACTTCCTCTGAAGGCTATCGAAGTAAAAGACGGAAATTATGCACTTGCAGTTGTTGCCAAGTCTACAGAAGACGAAACAGTACAGAAAATTGTGATTGAATTCAAAAACCGTCCGGAAAAGAAAGCAGCCAGAGCAGCCAGAACATATACGATCAATGATAATAAAGTCTCCGGTCTGGAAGGAGAAATGAAATTCTTCCCGGGTAAGGCATATTCTTTCACGGTAGAAGAAGCAGGTATGGCAGATAAAGAATATATTGCCGGGGATGAGAGATACCAGTTTGCATACTGGAGTACCAGCTCTGACGGAAGTAATCCACAGAGTAAGATGCAGATTATGGCTTCAAAAGGAATGTCAACGGCGAAGAGCATTCCATTGTATGTCTTCTTCCAGAAATACAGATTTAATGGTGAGGGCTGGGATGCAGTCGGAAAGCCGGAAGCTCTGCAGATGAGTTTTCAGTCAGCTGGTTACACAGAGGAGGAACTGCAGGAATACCTCAAGGAAGCAAAGGAAAATGGAACCGTCATTCCGGGATATGAAAACGAGACAGGCGGAGGAGGTTCAGGAGAAGATGCTGAACTGACTGCAACAGCTGCAGCTTCAGAGAAGGATGCAGGCTCCAAATCAAAATCTGCCGTATCCACAGCGGATGAATCCCCGATCGGAACAATGTCTGCACTGGCAGTGCTTTCCCTTCTGGCAGGCGGATATGTTGTGGTTCGCAAGCGCAAAAAAGAAGAACAGTAATCCATTACGGATTTTGTGAAAGACAGGTCATTTTGGCCTGTCTTTTTACATATAATAGTACAGAAACCTATAGATTGACAGTTTATATACATACAAGAGGGCAGAGCTATGATCAATACGGACAGGACATTTTGTACTTATGAGAACATTTATTATGAAATGTGGGAAACAGCAGGACGTTATACAGAAATCGCACAGTTTCAGGTGATCGGCAAAAGTCATGATGACAGGATGATTCCGATGGTGCAGCTTGGACATGGTGTGGAGACAGTTTTCTGTATTGCAGGATTAAGCGGCAGAGACAGATGTATGCCGGTATATCTTCTGGAGATGCTGAAGGAGTATACAAGAGCATGGGAATGCAGATGGAAACTGGACGAGCTTTATGATCTGCGGGATTTGCTGGAAAGATGGAAATTCTGTTTCATACCGCTTCTGAATCCGGATGGATATGAGATCTACGAGAAGGATTTTTTTGCGATCAGAAATCCTGTGTATCGTCAGATGCTGCGGATGCAGGAGGTTCCCTGCAAAGAGTTTAACGGCAACGGTCGCGGAATTATTCTGAAAAATAATTTTCCTACACAATATTACAAAAGAAGACAGATACACAGTCAGCCGGCAAGTGAAAACGAAACAAAGGCACTGGTAAAAGTTTTTCAGGAAAATCCGGGGCGAGGACTTCTCTCCTTTGGCTATTCGGAAAGACGTATTTTGTATTTCAGACAGCCGCAGTCGTTTGCCGCCAATCAGAAGAGTTATCGGCTTGCAAGGCATTTACAGAAACAGGCGGCAATGAAGTCTGATAAGATGAAATTCCAGCTGGATGATATGGAGCCGACAGGGAAGAGGGGATATGGTTCGCCGGAACAGTTTTATGCAGAAATATGCAGGCAGCCATCCTTTCGAATTGAAATTCCGGAAAGAAACAGAGAAGGAGAAGCAGTTCCTGATGAAAAAGAATACAGAGAAATACGTACATTGCCGCTGGAATATCTTTTTTCTCTCTGACAGACTTGCGCAGGAAACGAAATTCCTGTATATTAAATAATAGTGCTTTGAAAGCATAAATCGCGTTAACACAGCAATTTGTCATTACCGAAAATGAAGGAGTTATACGAAATGATAAACGAATCCGCTAAAGGACAGAATACAAGTGCAGAGGAAACTCTGCGTCAGCGTTCATTTATAGAACTTGCACAGGCACTGACCGCACAGAAGTCCAACACTCTTGGACGTCCGTTGACATATTGTCTGACGACATTCGGATGTCAGATGAACGAAAAGCAGTCAGAAGCTGTTGCAGGAATCATGGACGAGATCGGCTATCACAGACAGGATAACGAAGAAGCAGATGTGGTTATCTATAATACCTGTACTGTCCGTGAAAATGCTAATCTTAAGGTATACGGAAGACTGGGGCATCTCCACAGTCTGAAAGATCATAACCCGGATATGAAAATCATCCTTTTTGGATGTATGATGCAGGAACAGCATGTAGTAGATAAAATCAAAAAGTCATATCCATTTGTAAACCTGGTATTTGGAACACATAATATCTTTAAATATGCGGAGCTTTTTTATGAGATGCTCCAGTCTGAGCGGCAGATCGTGGATATCTGGGAAGGTACCGATCAGATTGTCGAAGATCTGCCGACGGAGAGAAATTACACATTTAAATCTGGTGTGAATATCATGTTTGGATGCAATAATTTCTGCAGCTACTGTATTGTTCCATATGTAAGAGGACGTGAGAGAAGCCGTGAGCCGGAAGCAATCGTAAAAGAAGTAAAAAGACTGGTTGCCGATGGCGTTTCTGAGGTTATGCTGCTTGGCCAGAATGTAAATTCCTATGGCAAAACGCTGGAGCATCCGGTGACCTTTGCACAGCTTCTGGAAATGCTGGAGGACATTGAAGGGCTCAGACGTATCCGTTTTATGACATCTCATCCGAAGGACCTTTCTGATGAGCTGATCGAGACTATGGCCAGAAGTAAGAAAATCTGTCATCATCTGCATCTTCCGCTTCAGTCGGGAAGCAGCCGTATTCTTAAGAATATGAACAGACGTTATGACAAAGAAAAATATCTGGGCCTGGTAGAGAAGATCCGTACAGCAATTCCGGATATTTCTCTGACAACAGATATTATTGTCGGCTTCCCGGGAGAGACAGAGGAAGATTTCCAGGAGACGCTGGATGTAGTATCCAAATGTGGTTATGATACTGCTTTTACATTCCTGTATTCCAGAAGAAGCGGTACACCTGCTGCCGAGATGGAACAGGTACCGGAGGATGTTGCCAAAGAACGTTTTAACCGTCTGCTTGCACTTGTTCAGCAGGAGGGACGCAAACGTTCATCCAGATTTGAAGGAACCGTGCAGGAAGTACTGGTAGAGGAAGAAAGCAGAGAAAAAGGAATATTTACAGGAAGAACAGAATACAATCTTCTGGTACATTTCCCGGGAACAGAGGATCTTCTCGGAAAATATGTAAAAGTAAGACTGGATGAATGCCATGGATTCTACTATATGGGTTCCATTGCAGAGTGATTCTGTTTTCAACGGTGTGAACAGTAATATATTTTTTGTTATAAATTTGACAGACTATAAGGTTTGTGGTACTGTTACAGAGAAGTGATATTTATTAACCGGGTTATTGCGAGCAAGGTGAACAGTGACCAATGTTCAGGAGGAAAATGTTATGAGAAAAAGAAGTGTAAAAACAGCAGCTAAGACAACTGCAGCAAAAACAACAGCAAAAACAACAGAAGCTATCACAGAGACAGCCGCAAAGGTTGAAGAAACTGTAAAGGCAGCTGCTCAGAAAGTAGAAGAATCCGCAACAGCAGTTAAGGCTGCAACCAAGACAGCAACAAAGGCTGTTCGTAAAGCAGCAACTACAAGAATAAAAGAAGTATCTCTTGAAATCTTTGAGACAAATGTATCTCTGAAAGCTGTAGAAAAGGCTGTCAAAAAAGAAGTTGCAGAAAAAGGCCTTGAAGGAGAAATCTGCATTTATATCAATGCAGAAAGAAGAGCTGCATATTACACTGTAAATCAGGAAGGTTCTGACGAATACAAGATTGACCTTGGAAATTTATAATTGATGAAACTGTATCTTGCGCCACTTGAGGGAATAACCAATCATATTTATCGAAAAGCGCTGTATCAGTGTTTTGGCGGATTTGATAAATATTTTATTCCCTTTATCAGGGCAAAACAGAATCTGAATTTCAGCGGAAGAGAAAAAAAGGATATTTCTCCGGAAAATAATCAGGGAATGTATGCGGTTCCGCAGATACTGACAAAGAATGCAGATGACTTTCTTCAAACAGCAAATCAGCTCAGAGAGTATGGTTATCAGGAAGTGAATCTGAATCTTGGATGTCCGTCCAAAACAGTAGTTACCAAAGGCTGTGGTGCAGGATTTCTGGATCGTCCGGAAGAACTGGAGTGTTTTCTGGATAAGATTTTTTCTGGAACAGATATGCGGATTTCCGTGAAGACACGGCTTGGGATGGAAGATGCGGAAGGTTTTCCTCATCTGATGGAGATTTATAATCGTTTTCCAATGGAAGAGCTTATCATCCACCCAAGAGTGCAGAAGGATTTTTATAAAAACATTCCTGACCTGGAGGTGTTTGGTGAGGCACTGGCCTGCAGCAGACATCCGGTCTGTTACAATGGTGATATTTTTTCATCTGGCGATTTCCGGAGGATCAGCGAAAGATTTCCGGATGTGGAGCGTTTTATGATGGGACGCGGCGTGCTGGCGAATCCGTCGCTTGCACGTGAGATTCGAGGCGGAAAAGCTGCAGATCAGCAGGATATTCGACATTTTCATGATATTCTGTATCATACATACTGCGAAGAGGTATCCGGTGACAGAAATGTCCTTTTTAAAATGAAGGAACTCTGGTTTTATCTGGCACCGATGTTTGCAGACAGCAAAAAGTATGCCAAGAAGATCAAAAAGAGTGAAAAATGCATAGTATATGAAAGTGCGGTGAATGAACTGTTTGCGAATTGTACATTTACCGGCAGTCAGGAACAGTAAATAAAAGTAAATAAAAAGGAAAGGCAATGAGCAATGAATGCTCACGGCCTTTCCTTTTGTGTTGGTGAAAAAAATTAATAATTGCTGTTTTCTGTGGTGATGGTAAACGGCGCGGTATCGGATGTGCCAGTATCAGATCCGCTGGTATCAGTATCCTCAGATGACTCTGAATAGTCAGGAGAAGTATCATAACCATTATCTGTGGAAGTGTCTCCGGATCCCTCATCAGATGGATAATCGATCTGATCAGAGGAATCGTAACCACCCTGATCGGAAGAACCTTCATCAGCAACATCATCACTGCTCTGGCTGTCATCAGAAGTTCCAGGATCAGGAACGTAATCGGTCTGATCGGAAGGAGTGGTGGTTTCGGTAGAACCGGTATCCTCAGAAGAATCATAATCGCTGTTGTAATCGTAATTGCTCTCTTCGGTATAGATGTTAAATCCGGCATCTTCCTGACTGGAGCGAAGTGCTTCGGCCTCGGCAGCAGTTTCCGGCGCCTCTTTGACCGTGGCTTTTGCTTTGGCGGCAACGGCAGCATCCTTTGGAACGATTGCGTAGACTGCAAACATGGCACAGGAAAAAGCCAGCGCCATAAATGCGATACGGATTTCGTCTTTGTATCTCATAAAAATTACCTCTTTTTGTGTTTGATTATTGATTTTTATTATAGCATGCTTTTTGAGATTTTTGTAAAAAATAAAATACTTTTTAGGAAAATAAGCGGGAATCCTCGGCAATTCAATTACCGAGATGAAAGCGCAGGATTGTGCGTATCCGCACAAAAAATATAACAGCAAAAATTTATTTCTTATATCTCCTGATTATTGTACTTGTTTCCAGAAGAAAGCAGGTCAGATCTGCGTTGAAAAGCAAGAGCATTTTGTGCTATGATATAAACATAATAAAAACTATCAATCAGAAGGAGAATGGAGATGCTGCTGTCACATAAAACATCCATAAAGATCAGTCAGGAATATTCCAATATCATAGGGCATATGTGTTATGCAGCATCCAAACTCTGGAATATCTGCAACTACGAACGGCGTCATTATAAAGAACTGGGACTGGAAAAGTATCCTGACTGGTATTATCAGAAAAAAGCACATAAAGGAAATCTGTGGTATAAACAGCTTCCGTCACAGACAGCGCAGGAGACCTGCAAGCAGCTGGACAAAGCTTGGAAATCTTTTTATGTCCTGAAAAGGACCGGAGGGATCAAAGATCCAAATCCGCCCCGTTTTAAACAGGACAATATAGCGGTCACATACATGCAGATGGGGATCAGGCATGAGAAAGGTTCGGACCAGCTGAGGCTGTCTCTGCCAAAGGAACTGAAAAGTTACATGGAAGAAACCTACGGGATCCATGAAAAATTTCTATATCTTGAAAATAAGATTTTCAGGGACATGGATCATATAAAGCAGCTGCGGATTTATCCGCCGGAAAATGGAAAATGCGACCTTATTGTTATCTATGAGGTTGAAGAGCCGGAACAGCTTTCTCAGAATGGACATTATTTATCTATTGATCTGGGACTTCATAATCTGATGACCTGCTATGATTCTGGAAATGGCAGGACTTTTATTCTGGGAAGAAAATACCTTTCTATGGAAAGATACTTTCATAAAGAAATCGCCAGAGTGCAGTCTGTATGGTATGCACAACAATCTGAAAGGGGAATAAAATATCCAAAATCATCGAAACGTATCCAGAGACTTTACAGGAAAAAGCAGAATGCAGTGAAAGATTATCTTCACAAAGTGACCAGATGGATTGCAGAATACTGTAGAAACAAAGATATCCGCTGTGTGGTTGTGGGAGACATCCGAAATATCCGTAAAGAAAAAAATATGGGGCATAAGACCAACCAGAAGTTTCACGAATTGCCGTATAATAAGCTGTATATCATGCTGGAATATAAGCTGAAATTGTATGGGATTCAATTGATCAAACAGGAAGAAAGCTATACCAGCCAGTGCAGCCCGTTATCACCAGAAGTATCAAAAAGATATGCAGAAGCATCAAACCGAAAAGAACGGGGGATGTATATAACTGACGGAGCAAGATTTAACGCAGATGCAGTAGGTGCATTTAATATCCTGCGGAAATATCTTTCCGTATCCGGAAAACAGAAGGAACTGTCCGTAACCGGACTAAAAAATCCAGAAATAATAAAAGTAGCTGCATAGCCGAAAGGCAAGCAGTATTGGTGTCATGGACGCACCCTGAAAAAGGCGGTATCCCGCCAGATTTCAGATGCTCTGGTAACTTAGTTGCCGAGTAGTTCACAAAATCTACAGGCAATTGTATATTGTTGAAAATATAGATTTAGAGTATAATAAATATATAGCCGAAGAATAGTTTTGAAAGTGCTGTAGAAAAGGAGAAAGACTTTTGAATACAGAAATCAAAAATACGATTCTTACGACAGATAAAGACGCACAATATGATGAAAGTGCGAAAAGATTACTTGGCCAGAAAAGCATCCTGGCCCATATATTAGTAAAGACTGTTGATGAATTTTCAGGAATGGATCCAAAAGAGGTGGTTTCTTACATTGAAGGCGAACCATTTATTAACACCGTTCCGATAGAAACAGGTCTTACCAATGCTGTTATTAAAAATGATGGATCTCGTGTGGTTGGCCTTAATTCTGAAAACCCGGAGCTTCATGAGGGAATGATACGATTTGATATTATATTTTATGTCAAAATGAAGGATGGATTATCGCAGATTATTATCAATGTAGAAGCCCAAAAGGACGAACCAAATGGGTATGATATATTGAATCGGGCAATCTTTTATGTAAGCCGTATGATTTCCTCACAAAAGGAAAGAGATTTTTCAAATTCAAATTATAATGATATCAAGCGAGTTTATTCCATCTGGGTCTGTATGAATATGTCGGAAAATAGTCTGGAACACATTCACCTGGTGAAAGACAGTATTGTAAATTCCCATGCATGGAAAGGCAAACTGGACTTGGTTAATATCGTAATGATTGGACTTGCTGAAGAACTTCCGAAGCATGAGGAGAAATACGAGTTACATAGATTACTGGGAGCATTGTTATCTCAGGATTTAACAGTAAACGAAAAACTGGATATCATTGGAAATGAATATGCGATTCCAATGGAAAAAGATTTCAGAGAGGATGTGAGTATTATGTGTAATTTAAGCCAGAAAATTAAAGAGACTGGAATTGAAACCGGAATTGAGATGGGTAAACGGGAAATGATTATGAAAATGTACAACAAAGGTTATACAGCTGCTCAGATCGCGGATGTAGCTGAAATGGACGAAAAACAGATAAAAGATATTATAAAAAATGCTGAGTTATTGCCAGTATAAAATGTAAAAATTGACCTGATTATGCAGATCTTATGCAAATCGGATGTTTGGCGGGGTGTTACAATAAGCATCTCGCCATTTTTTAATTATACGATGTCATGGTCAGAGTAACCTGGAGAGTTTGAATAGGATTAAAAGTAAAGGTTTAATATATATTAAGCGTTGAAATCGAAATTTTCTCATCACGGCATCTTGAACCTCCTGCCCAGATGTGTTAAACTTAAAAAGTTTCAAAAATACAACTAACCATTACCTGACCATGTTTATACGCAGTCTGAAACCATTTTTGCTGTGTCAAAAGCATGGTCAGATTTAAGATAAAGGCGGTGTTCAGCCGCATATAATGAGGAGTTTTATGAGCAGTAAGAACATGTCACCAAAAATGTGGCAGTGAAATTTCAGTATCTCCGAAAACACGCATAAATACAGGAAATATGCGGCTTAACGACTCATGAACTTCTATCGGTAAATGGTACTCAGTGGTAAGGAATACGCTCAAGCAGTAACAAAAACTGGGTAAAAATGTGGTCATAAAACAACCTAGACATTTTTTTCTGATGATTGCATGGCACTGAGAAACGAATTTGCAATTATCTGTTTTTTAAGTAACAGGAAGTTAAATTTAATACAACCATTAAATAAATCTTTTATGCTTCGGACGGAAATAATGTCTGTTTCATAAAAGATTTTTTTGTAATAGTATTGTAATATTTACCCTCCACGAGAGGAGAGTACTGGATGATTACACATGCAAGCATGAGAACTGATATGCCTGCATTTTATTCCGAATGGTTTGCAAATAGAATCCGTGAAGGGTATGTTCGAGTGAGAAATCCCTATAATCCTTTACAGGTCACAGAATATAGCCTTGATCCTGAAGTTGTTGATTTGATTATATTCTGTTCAAAAGATCCAGTCCCTATGTTGAAGTATATGGATTTGCTGAAATCTTACAGAACATACTGGTATATCACAATCATTCCATATGAGGCAGATATCGAACCAGGATTATTTAAAACAATTGTAAGTAAAAGAAAAATCATCGAATTATTTCAGCAAATATCAGGAATCGTAGGAGAAGAGCATATTGGCTGGAGATACGATCCGATGCTTCTTAATGACAAATATACTGTTAAGTATGATTAGGAACAGTTTTAGGGCATATCTGCGGCTTTACAAGGGTATACAAGAAATTGCGTGATAAGCTTTCTTGATTTATACCAGAAAGTAAAAAGGAATTTTCCAGAGGCGAAAAGGGAATTAAGGGAAGCGCGTAAGTATCTTGGAGAGCATATGACATAGCAGATTTATGAAAATGCCATTCATATGTCGCTTGACATTCCGAAAAACAGCCCCTTAGAAAAGTGTGCGCCTTAATCATATAAATCTTAATCCGAAATCAGCATTTTTGATAGGTGATGATATGCCAAATGACAAGGTTCATAAAACAGTGCAGAAAAGCTGGATAAATGGACAGATTAGTTTGAATGGGTTCTTTATATGAAAAATAAATTAGAGCTGGCTTATCGAAAGAGAATGTGATAAGATTAAGAAAGAAAGAACATACATTCGAAAAAAATGGGGCGGTGTAGTAAATTGAGAAAAACTGAAAAACTAAAGAAAATTCAATTATTGCTGAATCAGAAAAATCTGTATGAGGATCAGTATGAGAGATTATTAGCTGCAACAGGAGACTGGAAAAGCAATTATACGGACTATCTGATCACGGAACCGATTGATTTGGTGGAGGAATTGAAACGTGTTCCGGAAGCTGATTATGAGCTCTGTACAGCATTGCTTACAATGCTTGTAAAGGAAGAAATTCCTGAAAATTCTTCTGATAAAATGTTTGTGGATCATAAAGGTCTTATGATTTTAGAAAGAATGAATGAAATACTAAGTGTAGGAGCGAGAGAAGATGAAAGCGGGAGATACAGCCTATCTTGTGGAATCAAATAGATTTGTTCATGAGGTAGAAATT
>NZ_CAKROJ010000048.1 GCF_934372025.1 uncultured Blautia sp. | reverse complement strand
ACTTTTTTGAAGTTTTTTATTTTTCTTTATATTGTCGAAAAACAAAAATCCGCCTCACATCGAAGCGGATTTTAGTATATCATTGTACCTCACTCACGTCAAGTATTTTTTTATAATTTTCAAAAAAACTCACCAAAAACTCAAAAACGCTCTCACAAGGATATCATAACGATAAATTATGTTCAAAAAACTGTCCTTCTCAATTAGCGCAAGACCATTTTTACCAGCCTCCGTACTACACAATATCGTCAGCACCAGCATTGCGATCCACAAAAACAGAATTCCTTTCGCCACACCAACCATCGCTCCTGTAAGCCTGTTAGCTCCATTGATCAACGGCAATTCTGCGATAGCATTTAATGCACAGCTGATCAGTCTGAGCATAAGGTTGGCCAGAACATATGAAATAAGATAGGATATTCCATTTACGATCATTTTCGCCAGGTATGTCAAAATATATCCTTTAAATGAGTCTACTGCTAATTCTTTGTATGTTTCCTCAGTATTATTCTCTGACAGGTTCTGCTGCAAAATCTTCGGAAGATTCATTCTATCTATGATTGTATCTTCTTCCTTCGTATCTTCAATCTGCCCTTCGCCCTGAATTTCCATAAGATTCTGGCAGCTCTCCTGAATCCTTTCATAAACCGAAGTCTTTTCTACCATAAATTCATTCACATAAGGATTGATCATCCACGCCAGTGCCAGTGCCAGGAACATAAAGAAAAAAGACATAATTTCCCGCACAAAGCCTTTGCGATAACCGCTGCATCCTGTCAGTATCAGTACGCCAATGGCAACAGCTCCAAGCCATGTTATCTCCATGCCGCACCTCTCAGCTCAACTTGATCACATCAACGCCGCTGTCCAGAACAAGAAGATACCTGTTCCATCCAATCTTCATAAAATCGCTGATAGTTCCATCAATCGTTCCACTGTATTTCTCCACACCACGGCTGTTCATAACGCACACCTGAGAACTGTTATAAAGAAGGATTTTTCCTCCACTTGCTTTTATAGAAGTATATGGGATATTAAAATCCTTTTCAAATTTCAGATTTCCATCTGTGGAATAGACTCTCATTGTATATTGTTTTTCTTTATTTCCATTTTTGAACACAAGCCCGATCATGTCGTCATCATAAAATGTGCTGACAATTTCTTTATCAACTTTGACAGTTGCTTTTTCCTTCGGGATCTGATTTCCCTTGTACAGAACAAAGCCATCATCTCTTATTGCAAGTGATTTATTCCCATTCAGATAAACAATCTGCGGAATAACCGTTCCTTCGTACGTATATCCACTGACAATTCTGTCATCCTCGTTTTGCCCGACATCTCCAAAATTATAAAAAGCAACATAGCTTGTCGTCTCACTGCCATCCACATACTGATAAGCAACCATCATGATATTGCCATCATCTGCAAGTGCAACATCAAGCGGATATCCCGGATCTGAAATATGTGTCTGGTTTTCTGCGATCAGGCTTCCATCTGATGCATAAAAATTGATCCATGTAGAATCACCGCCATCCAGGATTGCAGCAACCATTCCACTCGCAGAAACTTTCGCTTTCACAATATTATAAGAAGTAGTTACGCTTCCCGTTTCACCATCCTTGTCAAACATTTCAAGAAGCGTACCATCCTGATCCGCAATGACTGCTCTGCCTTCTTTTACATCTGCAACAGGATTCTGCATTTCATAAAGAACGCTCCAGTAAGAATCCATATTGCTGTTTACCAATGACGCTCCATCTGGACTGTATCGCAGGATTTTCCCGGACATTTCCTGATATTTTGTCGAAACAACATCTTCCTGTTCACTTGCCAGAAGAACCTTGTAATCATGATAACTTCTCTTTTCAACATAAAGAAGAATAACACTTACGATTGCTGCAATTGCGATTACTGACATAACAATTCTTCTTGCTGTATCACGTCTGTGTTTATTCAATCGGAGCCGATATGCTTCCTCCGGACTTGTTTCCAGAGCTGCACGTTGCTCCTGTTCCAGTTTTGCACGCTGTGCCTGTATTTTCTTTCTTTTGTATTTTCGCTTTAATCTTTTTATTATATTTGCCATTTTCCTTACCTTGTGCTTTTATCCATCAATAAGCTTCCGTTTTTTGATTATATCAAATTTTTTAAGGCAATACAATTATCTGACCCGGATAAATAATTTCATCCTCTGTCAGACCATTCGTCCGACATATTTCCTGCACTTTTTCCATCGTTCCATATTGCGATATACTAATCTGATATAACGTATCTCCAGGCTTGATCACATAACTTTTGCCCTGGATGTCGGTCGATGCAGCTGTACTTTCCGCCGTTGTTTCTCCCGAGCCGTCCGCCTTCTCCTGCTGCCTCATACGTCGTTCTGCCTTTCTGCTGTCTGATTCCGCTCTGTAAATTTCCTCTTCTTTTTTTGCAGCTGAACTGTTTTCATCATTTCTCTCATTCTCTGTTTTTTCCTGCATCACATGCTCCTCTTTTTGCAGCACTGCCGGTGTCACCGTTGATGCAGGAGAACTTGGCATCGGTGTAGGATCTTTTTCTATTGCAGAGGTCGGCGTAACCACAACTTTCTTTTCTTTTTCAGTAATTTTCTCGGTTTTAACAGCATTCGATGCAGTTTCCGTCACTGCATCCAGTGTATCCTTTACATTTTTATGGCTGTAATTCTGGTAAAACTGTACTCCGATCGTCATCACAGCAAGAACCAGACAGGCAGTCGCTGCATAAGAAAAAACAGAAGTTCTCTCTTCTGTTTCCTCTGGCTCTTCTTTGTGTTTTTTCTGCAAGATCTTTCGAAAAGCGCGAACTGCATCATCCGAAACATTTTCCTGTTCCGACTGTCCGAGCTCTGGATTTTTTTCCAGCATATAAGTCTGCATACAGGGATTTTTTTCATAATAAATATAATATCCGTTCTGCCGCATCATCTGACCGTTTTCATAAAGAAAAAAAGCCTCTTCCGACTCCACCGGTTCCATCAGCATCAGTACTTTTTCTCCACCAAAGTATTTCAGATGAATTCGCTGCAGATTTTCGCCAACTTCCATTGTCAGCTCTTTTCCAGCCATACACCATCCTGCAATTTCCTGTCCCGGGAAATATTTTTCCATTTCCTCATGAAGTTTTTGCCAGGCAGCATCTTCTATTTCCACATGTTCTTCTGTACATTCCCTGGTTTCCAGCAGCAATGCCCCTTTCACAAAGAGATACTCTTTTCCATCCGCCCATTTTATTTCTCCTGCAAAAACTGCCACTGAACCTTTTTCTTCTTTCTTTTCCGCTGTTTTTTTCAAAAAAGTATATACATAATCTTCTATATAGATTCGGTATTCTTCGCCCGGCAAACCTATCTGTCGTATATTTTTAGGAAGGTTAAAATTCCCTTCTGTCCCCCTGGTTGTCTGTTTCTCATCTTTGTAGATGACTTCTATCATATCTATCACCCCTTCAGGGACAAGAATAGCATACAGAGATTGCAGAATTTATCATAATGTAAGAGTAGTATTTAAGAATTTAGCGACATATTTTGCGCACTGCATATTTCCGATCTCTTATGGATACAATAAAGCAATATCAGCATAACCATATTTTTCCTTTACATTCACGCAGTCGGAGGTTATATGACTTTTTATATTGACACCACTACTCAACAGGACTGTTCCTTTGAGATTTCCAGACTCCTGCACAAATGCATTCTCACATGTCCGCGCCGCTGGACGGAACTTGTTTTTCTCTGCATCGGCAGCGACCGGGCCACCGGTGACTGTCTCGGGCCTTATGTCGGTCACCAGCTTAATGCCTTCTGCCTTCCCGGAGCATATGTCTACGGCACACTTGCTCATCCTGTCCACGCACTGAACCTTGCGGAAACTCACCAGAAAATTCTTTTTCAACATCCGGACAGTCTGATCATTGCCATAGATGCCTCTCTGGGACAAAAAAAGCACCTGGGATATGTGACCATTGCTAATGGTGCACTTTACCCAGGTGCCGCTGTTCATAAAAAACTGCCGCCTGTCGGCCATATTCATATCACTGGAATCGTTAACATTGCAGGTACTCTGGAACAGTTAACGCTCCAGACTACGCGTCTTTCCACGGTCATCTCCATTGCAGAACAGATTGCCGGTGGAATTCTGATGACGATTCCCAAGGCAGATATTATGCAAACTCTTTGATCTGTTTGTAGATGCCTTCTGCATCCAGTCCATATTTCTCAAGAAGAGCAACTGCCGGACCTGATTCGCCAAACACATCATTTATACCGATACGTTTAACAGGTACCGGAGCTTTTTCAGCAAGGCATTCACATACAGCTCCGCCTAATCCGCCAATAACAGAATGTTCTTCTACTGTAACAACCTTACCTGTTTCTTTGGCTGCTGCCACGATCAGGTCTTCATCCAGTGGTTTGATCGTATGAATATTGATAACCTTTGCATCGATTCCATCTGCTGCCAGTTTCTCCGCTGCTTCCAGAGCTGCTGCTACGCAGAGACCGTTTGCAACGATCGTAAGGTCTTTTCCTTCACGAAGAACAATACCTTTGCCCATTTCAAATTTGTAATCCGGTCTGTCATTGATCACCGGCACTGCCAGACGACCAAATCTCATATATACAGGACCCACGTGTTCATAAGCTGCTTTTACCATCGCTTTTGCTTCGATATCATCAGAAGGGCTCATAACAACCATACCCGGGATTGCTCTCATAAGTGCAAAGTCTTCGCAGCACTGATGTGTGGCGCCATCTTCACCTACGGAAATACCGCCATGTGTAGCACCTACTTTTACATTCAGTTTCGGATATGCAACAGAGTTGCGAAGCTGTTCGTAAGCACGTCCTGCAGCAAACATTGCAAATGTACTTGCAAACGGAACTTTACCTGTTGTTGCAAGTCCGGCAGCAATACCCATCATGTTGCATTCTGCGATACCACAGTCAATATGTCTTTCCGGAAATTCTTTTTTGAACATTCCTGTCTGAGTAGCTGCAGCAAGGTCAGCGTCCAGAACAACCAGATTCTCATGTTCTTTTCCAAGTTCTACCAGAGCTGCACCATAGCTGGCTCTTGTAGCAATTTTCTTTACTTCTGACATAATGCTTCACCTACTTTCTCCAGATCTTCCATTGCCTGTGCATACTGCTCATCGTTCGGAGCCTTGCCATGCCATCCGGCCTGGTTTTCCATAAAGGAAACGCCTTTACCTTTGACAGTTTTCATAATGATAGCTGTTGGCATTCCTTTGGTAGCCTTTGCTTCGTCGAATGCAGCTTTCAGCTGATCCATATCGTTTCCGTCTGCAACATTGATCACATGGAAATTGAATGCTTCAAATTTCTTATCAATCGGATATGGAGAGCAGACGTCGTCTATTTTTCCATCGATCTGAAGTCCGTTATTATCTACGATAACAACCAGATTATCCAGTTTACGGAATCCTGCAAACATAGCAGCTTCCCAAACCTGACCTTCCTGAATTTCACCATCTCCAAGAAGTGTATATACTCTGTATGCTTCATTGCTCAGTTTAGCAGAAAGCGCCATACCTACAGCAGCTGAAATCCCCTGTCCCAGAGAACCACTGGACATATCTACACCTGGAATGTGTTTCATATCCGGATGTCCCTGCAGATAAGATCCCAGATGACGAAGAGTCTTCAGATCTTCTTTCGGAAAATATCCTCTTTCTGCAAGTGCAGAATAAAGTCCTGGTGCTGTATGTCCTTTAGAAAGCACAAAACGGTCTCTGTCTGCCTTTTTCGGATCTTTCGGATCTACGTTCATTTCTTCAAAATACAGATATGTAAATAAATCTGCTGCTGATAAAGAACCGCCTGGATGGCCGGCTTTTGCAGCATGAACTGCGGTTACGATGTCTTTGCGGACTTCGTTCGCAATTTTCTGAAGTTCTAATTTCTCCATGATGTTCAATTTCTCCTTTTGGTAGTTTACAGATTGTCACTGCAAATTAACTATTTGCTGCACACATAGCTGGTCTGTAACACGCTTATGCTACAATTATTTCTGAAATTAGTCAAGTACTCAGAGCATATGAGCATCAGACTTTTTTATTTATCACCGAATACAGCTTTGTAGTCTTTCTGGAATTTTTCGATTCCGGCATCTGTCAGAGGATGTTTTGTCATCTGTTCCAGAACTTTATATGGTACAGTTGCGATATCAGCACCTGCAAGTGCACACTCAGTAACATGAATAGGATGACGAACGCTTGCACAGATGATCTGTGTTGTGATTCCTGCAACTTCAAACATTTCAACGATCTGGCGGATCAGCGGAAGTCCGTCTGTAGAAATATCATCCAGTCTTCCAAGGAACGGAGATACATAGGTAGCACCTGCTCTTGCTGCAAGTAAAGCCTGGTTAGCTGTAAAGATCAGAGTAACATTTGTTTTGATTCCTTCTTTTGAAAGAACTTTAACTGCTTTCAGACCCTCTACTGTCATTGGAATCTTAACAACCATATTTGGATGGATTTTTGCGATCTCACGTCCTTCTGCGATCATGCCTTCTGCATCTGTTGTAGTAGCTTTTACCTCTCCACTGATCGGTCCGTCAACTATTTCTGTGATCTCTTTGATTACTTCATTAAAATCTCTTCCCTCTTTTGCGATCAGAGAAGGATTTGTGGTAACACCACAGATGATTCCCATGTCATTTGCTTTACGGATGTCTTCTACATTTGCTGTGTCAATAAAAAATCTCATTGTAATTCCCTCCCGGTTTTTGCTCTGTTTTCGCGATATTTGTTACCTTGTACGGTAACGATAATTTCATTATAACAGACACAACCCCAAGGTCAAGTGATGTCAAAATTATTAATAAATATTTCATTAATAATTTTAGTTTTTATTAATAATATCATCGTTATATAGACATTTTTCCTGCCTGTATCTGTTGATATTCTTTGTTTTTACAGCGAGTCTTCCTATACGCATTTTAAATTATTAATAATAATTCTTGAAATACATATTTATTTTATTTTTTCTGACGATCCGTTCGAATCATGAATTTTTCTTTTTGTATTCGCATAGGCAGTTGTTTTACGTCTGATCAGCTTTGGAGTATATTCGATATTATACAGACTGGTCGGCTGCAGCCCTGCATAAAACTGATCATTCATCGTAATCTTACGGATAATAATATCACAGGCATCCCTGCCTTTCAGAGCAACAAAATGATCGATTGTTGTCAGTGAAAGACGTCGTATCCCCGAATAAAAAATATCATCACAGCCAATCACCGAAACATCCTTCGGCACACGTATTCTGGATTCTTCCAGGGCATCGATTGCCCCAAGAGCCATCATGTCATTCTGTCCTGCGATCGCAGTAAAGTATCTGCCCTCTTTCAGCAGTTCCATCGTCAGTTGATACCCCATTGAATATTCCGAGTCCATTCTTGGCGATCTCCGATCCACAGACTCATCCGCAGCTTTGATCAGCACATGTCCCTGCAGACCTTCTTTCTCATATTCCCGGACAAATCCATCAACTCTTCTGGAACGCTGCCACTGCCGTCTGGTGAGAGGTGGTGTGATAAACGCAACATCTCTGTGCCCAAGATCAAGAAGATGACGCGCCATCATCCTTCCAACCATGGTGTTATCCTGATTGATTGCATCAACAGTCGTCGTTTTCTCTTTATTGCTGATAATAACAAGGGGAATCTTCCTTGCCAGTTCCTCAACCTTTTTCTGAAAATCAGGATGCGGATTACATGCATAGATGATTCCCTGCGGATCTATCGTACTGATCATGCGCAGATACTTTTCTTCCATCCCGGCATCTCTCTGCGTATTGCAGATAAAAACGCCATATCCTTTTTCATTTGCAACCGATTCGATTCCCTGAAGAAGGAGAACATAATATGGGCTGGTCAGTGTCGGACAGATCACCACGATCAGTTTTTCTTTTTTGGTATTACTTTTGTTCTTGTGATGAGGTAACTCATATCCCAGTTCTCTGGCCGCACACTCTACCTTTTCTACTGTTTCATTTGAAAAAGAGACATTACTTCTGCGATTCAGGATCATTGAAACTGTAGCCTGTGAAACTCCTGCTTTTTCTGCCACCTGTGAAGAAGTTACTTTTTTCTTTGCCAATCGTCTTTCTCTCTTTCTGCTGCCATGCAGCTGTATCAGAGATCCACTCTGCCTTCCAGTGCACGAAGCAGCGTTACTTCATCAATATATTCCAGATCTCCTCCAACCGGCACACCGCTTGCAATCCTGCTGACGCGGATTCCGGTAGGCTTGATCAGCTTACTGATATACATGGCTGTCGTTTCACCTTCCAGGCTGGAATTTGTAGCAATGATCACCTCTTTGATTTCCTCTGTCTGCAGGCGTTTCATAAGCTCTTTCAGCCGGATGTCATCCGGCCCGATTCCAAGCATGGGAGAGATCGCACCATGCAGCACATGATAGACCCCTTCGTATTTGCCGGTTTTTTCATAAGCTGCAAGATCTCTGGTATTTTCCACCACCATGATCGTACTCGCATCTCTTTTGGGATTACTGCAGATCGGACAGAGTTCCTGATCTGTCAGTGTACAGCATTTCTTACAGTAACGGATTTTTTCCCGTGCTCCTGTAATAGATGAAGTAAGCTGTTCAACCTGATCTTTTGGCATATTCATAATATGAAAAGCCAGTCTCTGCGCAGATTTTGGACCAATCCCCGGCAGATGAGACAACTGCTCGATCAGCTTATTGATATGCGTACTGTAATATTCCATCAGAAAGGAAGGCCTCCGCCTAATCCGCCAAGTCCTCCTGTAAGTTTGGACATTACTGCTGCAGATTCTTCTTCTACTTTGCGAAGTGCTTCATTGGTAGCTGCTACGATCAGATCTTCCAGCATTTCAATATCGTCCGGATCAACAACTTCTTCTGCAAGTTTGACCTTTGTTACTTCACGTTTACCGGAAATCGTCACTTCCACAGCACCACCACCGGCAGCTGCTGTAAATTCTTTTTCTTCCAGTGCTTTCTGATTTTCTTCCATCTGACGCTGCATTTTCTGCGCCTGTTTCATTAAATTATTCATGTTACCCGGCATTCCCATGCCCGGAAATCCTCCACGTTTTGCCATTTTAAAATCCTCCTGATGATTGATAATTATTTATGAAAAACCGCCTGCGCGGGTTTCCTTTATTCTTCTTCCGATTCAGAGCCCGGAACTTCCTCGATCACAACATCCATGTGGATGTTATCTCGAATTGCCTGATCTACTGTGATCTGTGACAGATTTGTCTGTTGATGGTCTTCTGCCACCAGCATATGAAGCTCAATACTCTTACCAAGCTTTTGCTCAATGATCGTCTGCAGTTCTTTCTTTGCATCAGAATCATCCGGATAAAGCCTGCCAAGAGGTGTCTGAAACTCTACATATAATATCGGTTCTCCTGTCTCTCCGTTGTATTTCGGAACAGACTGGAGTAGTGCCTGTTTGAAAGCCGCCGTTGTCTGACCAACGATCATTTTCCAGCTTGCCACGATCTTCTGTAGATCTTCCGGTGCTGCTTTCTGCGGTGGTTTTGGTGCTTCCTGCACAGATACTGCCGCATCCTGGACAGAAGCATTCTGTACGATCACCTGTTGAACCGGACGTTCTTCGATTTTCTGTTCCAGTACACGAATACGATCCAGAACAGAGTCGAGATTTGTCTCCATTGCCGGCCGGCAAAGTTTGATCAACGCAATCTCTACCAGCACTCTTTTCTGTGTTGCAAAACGGATCTGATTCGACAGATCCGAAAAAATACGGATATATCTCATCAATGTGTCACTGTCTGTCATTTCACTTTCTTCTTTGAGAAGCTTCAGATTATCTGAAGAAACATCAATTGCCTCCTCCGGGTTATCTGAGGTTTTTACAAGAAGAAGATTTCTCATATACCAGGTAAAATCTCCGACAAACTGACTCAGTTCTCTTCCTCCGACAATCAGCTCTTCCAGAATACGGATGGCAGATGCCACATCACCTGCAAGTACTTTTCTCAGAAGTCTGCTGAACACTTCTGTATCTACTGCTCCCAGAACATCCAGCACTTTGTCATAAGTCAGAGTCTGTCCCAGATAAAAGGCAATACACTGATCCAAAAGGCTCAAAGCATCTCGCATGGAGCCGTCTCCGGCCTTGGCCACATAATGAACTGCCTTTTCTTCTGCTTCAACGCCTTCTACTTTCAGCAATTCCGAAAGTCTCGCTGCGATCGTATCGATCGAGATCCTATGAAAATCATATCTCTGACACCTGGACAAAATTGTTATCGGAATCTTATGAGCCTCTGTCGTTGCCAGAATAAAGATAACATACGAAGGCGGCTCCTCCAGTGTCTTGAGCAATGCGTTAAATGCTCCTGTAGAAAGCATATGCACCTCATCGATGATATACACTTTGTATCTGCCTTCTGTCGGACGATAGGTAACTTCCTCCCGGATCTCACGAATATTGTCCACACCGTTGTTAGATGCAGCGTCAATCTCGATCACATTCATGGAAGTACCGGCCTGAATAGCCTTGCACATTTCACATTCATTACACGGGCTTCCATTTACCGGATGCTCACAGTTTACCGCTTTTGCCAGAATTTTGGCCACGGTTGTTTTACCGGTACCTCTCGTCCCGCAAAAGAGATAGGCATGTCCGATTCGATTCGCATTGATCTGATTCGTCAGCGTGGTCACAATGTGATCCTGCCCCTTGACGTCTTCAAAATTATCGGGCCTGAACTTTCGGTACAGGGCAGTATAACTCATAATACACTCCTCTCCTGCTGCCTGGGAAATTTCGGAAAAAGCATCCGCAGGCACTAAGCCGCCGCAGGAAAACTCCCGCGGCGGTCACTATTCTCTATGTTATCAGTCTCCAAAGCTGATACCGATCTGCTTTGCAGCCTTAACGATCTGATCTTTCGGTGAAACCATTTTCAGCTTGCCAGCGCACTCCGCAAGCGGAACTCTCTTGATCTTGCCATTGACAACACCGATCATGATTCCATATTCTTCGTCCAGAATCGCTTCTGCAGCACCTGCACCGATTCTTGTAGAAAGAACGCGGTCATACGGGCACGGCTCACCGCCACGCTGGATGTGTCCCGGAACTGTGACACGCACTTCACTTCCGATCACCTGATTAATCTGATCTGCAATTTCATAGGAAACAGACGGATATTTCTTTGCTCTGGCTTCCAGTTTTTCTTTATATTTTTTCTTCGGAAGCTCTGCATCTTCTTTGGAGATCGCACCTTCTGCCACAGCAAGGATTGTAAAGCGTTTGCCTGCTTTGTTACGTTTCTCTATCGCTGCGCAGACTTTCTTGATATCATACGGGATCTCCGGGATCAGAATGATATCTGCACCGCCGGCAATACCAGCATGAAGAGTAAGACTTCCTACTTTATGTCCCATGATTTCAACGATAAATACACGTCCGTGAGATGTCGCTGTCGTATGAATACAGTCAATTGCATTGGTTGCAATATTTACAGCACTCTGGAAACCAAAAGTCATATCCGTTCCATAAATATCATTGTCGATCGTCTTTGGCAGATGAATGATGTTCAGTCCCTCTTCTCTCAGGAGATTCGCAGTCTTCTGTGTACCATTTCCTCCCAGAATGACCAGACAGTCCAGACACAGTTTGTAGTAGGTCTGCTTCATTGCCTCAACCTTATCCAGTCCTTTCTCATCCGGCACTCTCATCAGTTTGAATGGCTGACGGGATGTTCCAAGGATTGTACCGCCACGGGTCAGAATCCCGGAAAAATCTTTAGATGTGAGCATATGGTATTTTCCATAAATAAGCCCTTTATATCCGTCATCAAATCCATAAACTTCCAGATTTTCTACAGAATTTGAAAGAGCCTTTACAACACCTCTCATAGTTGCATTCAGCGCCTGACAGTCACCACCGCTTGTTAATAAACCAATTCTTTTGATCATCGTGCATTATTCCTCCTTGCTGTTCTATCTGGCATACAGCGATATCCATTATGATTCGCTTCGTTCACACTAACTTATACGTGTTTTCTATTATATAATATTTTACCCCCACTTGACAAGTATTCAAAAATCGTCTATACTTAAAGTCCGCGCAGCCGGGGAGATAGCGGTGCCCTGAACCTGCAATCCGCTACAGCAGGGGTGATGCCAATCTGAGGCTTGTCTCCTGTGGGGCTGCCCTCTATAAGTGGCGTTGACGTTTGGGTCTCACGCAACAGGAATCTGTGAACCGTGTCAGGACAGGAATGTAGCAGCACTAAGCAGAAGCTCTTGTGTGCCGTGAGGGTGCCTGAGCCGAGTTAACTGTAGAGGTAACGTCCATGGGAACATTTCGAGGTGCGGCGCGCGGAAATAAAAAAAATTATAATTGTTCACAATAATAAAAAATTAACTCTGTGGAAATCGCTCCACAGAGTTTTTTTAATTCTCATTTATTTACAGATATCTGCAACTACCTGATTGATCAGTTTGCCATCTGCCTTGCCTTTGAGATCTCCCATAACCGCTTTCATGATCTGACCTTTATTCTTTGTAGCCAGTACTTCTGCAAATTTCTCTTCGAGATATGCACGGATTTCTTCTACGCTCATCTGCTGTGGGGCATATTTTGAGATCACATCATATCTTGCCTGATATTCTGCGCGAAGATCATCACGACTTTCCGGACAGGTATCCAGCTGTTCTTTGACAGTTTTCAGTTCTTTAAGGATCACGCGGTCAACCAGTGCTTCCGGAACATCTTCACGGCATCCTTCATCAATTGCAGCTTTTTTTACTGCAGAGACCAGTGAAGAAACAGCCTCTTTTGTAGTTTTATCTTTTGCTTTCATGGCAGCAACCATATCTTTTCTTAATGCTTCCAGTGTCATTTCAAAATCCTCCTCGTTTTTTATTAATTAAATATAGCACTTCTGCTGCAAAAAACAAGTATTCCCTGTCTTAATTATTTGCGCAGCACTCCGTTTCTGCTTCTTGTTTTGCCAGCATTCTGAGATGTTTTTTCTTCGCACGAAGTTCCCTGAAAAAATCAGACAGCATCACCGAGCACTCCTCCTCCAGAACCCCTCGGGTAATTTTTACCTTGTGATTAAATCCATCCACTTCCAGAAGGTTCAACACAGATCCGGCACATCCCGCTTTCGGATTCATGCTTCCGATCACAACTTCATCTATACGAGACTGCACCAGTGCCCCCGCACACATCTGACATGGTTCCAGTGTCACATACATCGTACAGCCTTCCAGGCGCCAGTCTCCAAGCTTCCTGCTCGCCTTGCGGATAGCATTCAGTTCCGCATGAGACAGTGTATTTTTGTCTGTATTCCTGCGGTTATATCCTCTTGCAATGATCCTGCCTTCTGATACGATCACGCAGCCAATCGGTACCTCTTCCAACGCTCTCGCCTTCTTTGCCTGCCGTATGGCCTCTTTCATAAACCGTTCCTGCTCTGTCAAAGATCTTCCTCCAAATCCTGTTTATTGATGTTTCACTACTGTTCACAATAACCTTTTTTCCTACTCAGTAGTATAGTAAATGCCAGTTGCAAAATCAATCCGGAAAATTTAGAATAGAAGTAACTATAAACAGTAACCTGAAAGCAACATTGCACAGGAACCTTTAAAACAAAAGACAGGAACAATACTTATGCCAGCAATACATGGTCTCAACAAGACAACTTTACTTGATTATCCCGGACGGATCGCCGCTGTGGTTTTTCTCGGGGGATGCAATTTCCGATGCCCGTTCTGCCAGAACAGCTCTCTCGTCCTGCATCCGTCAGAAGAACCGGTCATCCCGGAAGAAGAAGTCCTCACCTTTTTGAAAAAAAGGCAGGGAATTCTGGAAGGTGTATGTATCTCCGGAGGGGAACCGACACTCGCCGCGGATCTGGAAGATTTTATAAAAAAAATACGCAGCCTCGGTTATCCCGTTAAACTGGACACCAACGGAACGCGTCCTGATATTGTGAAACATCTGGCCGAAAATAATCTGGTCCAGATGGTTGCCATGGATATCAAGGCCAGTCCCGAAAACTACCCTTCACTCACAGGTATGCTGCATCCGGATCTGGAATCAGTCCGCGAAACAGCCGACTTTTTGCTGCACGGAAAATTGGACTATGAATTCCGTACCACAGTTGTCAGAGAGCTTCATAATGAAAACGATTTTATTCAGATCAGTCAGTGGCTTAAAGGTGCCCGCGCTTACTATCTCCAGGCATACAGGGATTCAGAAGAAGTCCTGCAGCCTGGTTTCAGCAGCTATTCTCTGAAAGAGTTGGAGCACTTCCGCGACATTTTATCAGCATCCATTCCTGTTGTCGGAATCCGCGGAATCGATTAAACGATACCAGTATCCTCCCTTTCCTTCCGGAATCTGAATATATCCGCTTTCTTTGAAATATGGAAAGCCAAACATATTTGCCATAAACCGTTCCTGCTGATCATATCCTCCCGGAACGCCGATAATTCTCTGTCCACAGCTGTTTACGCAAAAAAGAAGATGTCCAAAATTATAAAAACCATACTGTACAAAACGGTTGTTGTGAAGCATACAGACCCGTCGTCCCAGTCTGCACAGATCCTGTATCGAAATTTTGCGACAGTCACTCAGTTCTCCATCTGCAAAAGCCTCATACGGCGTACCGGGTAATGTCCGGACATTTAACTCTGTCTTTTCTGTCCTCTCTGCGCATGCCGGCTTTTCTGTCTCCTTCACAGACTGTACATGCAGTTCCTGCTGTGGCTTCTCTGCCACCTGGAATTTTTCCGGACGGATTGGCTGATCATCCCACTCCGTTCCCCAGAAACCACCCTGCTCTGTAACAAAAATCATTCCTCCCATCTCATTCAGTGCTTTCTCGCTGTCTCCCATATGTTCTGCATATGTCTCCAGAATACACTCTGCTTTCCCTTCTGATGTTGTACAGGTTCCCAGCAAAACTCCTTCGATCAGCCCTTTGTTCCGCACAAAACCATACACCTTACATTCTGTTTCCGGTATCAGACCCGGACACCGCAAATGCAATTCTATCTTGCAAAGAGATCCTTTTACTTCTACTTTTACAAATCCACAGTTGTCTCCTTTTCTTTCCTTTTGATACTCATATACGTAAGCCACAAAACGTCGATATTCAGCCAAACAGCTTCCTCCATTTTTTCATATCACTTATATATATGCAGAACATACGCCGGAGTTTACAGTCA